>CAZMGQ010000161.1:0-5484 GCA_964565855.1 uncultured Lentisphaerales bacterium
TTGTCGGCATTGATATTGTAAAGCTGTTCATCGTCACCGGTGCCGAGGGGACAGATCACCGGCACGATGCCGCGGTGCTGCATTTCGAGCACCGGCCCCGTATCGCAGGCCGCCGGCTCGCCGACAAAACCCCAGTCGAGCCTGGCACCGGTCACGGGATCCTGACCCTGTTTGCGGTGGACGTGGAAGATGCGCTCGCCGTAGAGCGGCTCGGCCCGCGTGTCAAACTCACGCAGCGAGGCCACAATGTCGGCATTGACCTCGTGCTTGATCACCTGTTCGACAATCTTGATCGATTCGGCACAGGTCACCCGCAGGCCCTCGACAAACTCCGTCGCCACACCGGCCTTTTCCATGCCGCGCGAAATTGCCTTGCCACCGCCATGCACCACCACGGGACGCATCCCGACTGTCCACATGAAGGCTATATCCTGCAGGATGGAACGCATCTGGGCACGGTTTTCCATCGCACTGCCGCCAACCTTCACGACGACTGTTGCGTCGCGGAAGCTCTGAATATAGGGCAATGCCTCGATCAAAGTCTCGGCTTTGGCGATATAGGTAGTTAAAGGCATGATATGACGGATATAAACAAGATGACGAAAATAAAAGTGACAGAGAGCAGGCGCAGCACGGGCAATTCCGTACTCCGCACAGGTTGCGCGGCTGGCCCATACCTGGTCGTCAATGCTGCGTCCCACCGGAAACTGACGATGTGAACAGCCTCAACGACAGGGGTACAGACCCCGCTCAACTGGAATCCTTAATCATACCTTATTTGAGACCGCTTGCAAACCTCACAGTTTCAGCCCCGAACTGTGCTCTGCTTCTTGAGCTTTTTGTGGCGGCGGGGTATCATCGGAGGGTATGCGCAGCACCACACATGTTGCAGTTGCCCTGGCTCAGGCGACTCTCTGGCCGGAGGTTGTCACGGCCTCAGCGGCTGGTCGTCCCTGGCTTATTTTCTGGGCTGTGGGCTGTGTCCTGCTGCCGGACCTGCTTGAGCGCGGCTGTCGCCGTCTGCTGACACAGCCGGATGTGACTGTCGTGCCCGATCCGCTGGCCCCGGCGGCCGAAGACATCGCCAGGGGGGTGGCAGCGGCCGCACAGATGGCACTGACAACGGGGCGCCCCTGCTGGTTGCGGGTGTTGCCTCTGCCCGCTGCCGGTTCTGCCGCCGCTCCCGCTGCTGCGCCGTATGTGCGTTTTGTCGATGCCCACCGCAAGGTGCAGGTCGCGATCGGCACCGATCAGCAGCCGGTCGAAGAACGTCTGCCGACGATGCACCCGAGCTGGCCGGACAGCTTCCCCATCCTGCCGCCCGAAGGGCTGCTGCTGCGCTTCTGGCCGGGCGGGCCAGAGGACCAGCGTCTCCACCGTACTGTGCTCGAACGGGGTTGGCCGCACGGGCTGCCCCTGGCACTGGCCCTGACGCTGCTGGCGGCCCTCATCGGCGGCCGCACGGCCGGCCTTATTACAGGCCTGGTGCTCGGCAGCCACCTGTTGCTCGACCATGCCGGCCTCCTCGGTGTTTCCTGGCTGGCCCCTTTCGCGCGACGGCGTCGGCCGCTCGGCTGGCGACTCTGGCGCGGGTCCTCACCACTGGCGAATACCAGCCTGACCTGGATCGCACTGCTGGTGGTTTTCTGGAACATTGCCCGTGCGACCGACTATATCCCCTGGCGCCCCTCGGTGCTGCAACTGCTGCTGGCGGCAGTTCTGCTGCCCTGGCTGGCCAACTGGCGGGCCAAGCGCCGTGCCCCCGGCGAGCGGCGCGCAGCGGTCAGCCGGACGTCCGAAAAGTGACAGCTCTGGCCTCGCCCAGACGCCGTGCCCAGCCATCGAGCACATAAACGGCCAGCAGAATCTGCAGCCGGTCGGGAACCTCGACTGCCTCAGGTTCCCGCTCCCCCTCGCTGGCCAGCAGGTTGAGAAACCAGTAGCCGACTGCATAGCGCAGGTCCTGCCAGATCATGACATCGATATAGGTTTCGTCTCCGGCCTGACTCTCACGCTCACCGGCCAGGGCAGCCATCTCCTTGGCCAGGTTGAGAGCCTCATTGGCTGCCGTTTCATAGTTGGATGACTCAATCAGGCCTTTCAGGCGCTGCACCTTTTCGTTGACCTGATCGAGACGACTGCTGTCGATGCCCGCTGTCAGGCGCCGCGCCCTGCCGCGCAGGCTGCGGAAGAGTTCCTCAAAAGCTGTCCCTTCGTCACGTTCCTCGGCGGCCAGCAGCCGGTAAAACTCGTCGCGCCTTCCGAGCAGGTTGCCGACTGCCACTGCCAGCGAACGCCGCAAAACCGGGTTGCTGGTACGGCGCAGGCGCGGCAGGATTTCGAAGATCGCCGCGATGTCGCCGAGACGCGAGAGGGCCTCGCTCGAAGCTTCGGCGACCGTATCGTCGGTCGTGCGGCGCAACAGTCCGATCAGCGGCACCACAGCACGGGGGTCGCCGGTGGCTCCGAGTGCCCGGGCGGCTTCGCGCACCAGTTCGCGATCGCTCTCGCCGAGAAAACGCAGCAACGCATCGACACTGCGACGGTCGGGCGTATGGCGCAGTACGCGCAGAATGTGCGGCACCAGGTTGGTGGTGGCGGGGTCGTCGAGCTTGCGCAGCAGCACCTCGATCGCCGCCGGCGTACCCACCTGGCCGAGCGAACGGACGGCGGCTTCGCGCACATCGGCACTGGGATCATTAAGCTGGATCTCCAACTCCTCGGTAGCCAGGCGCGAGCGGGCCAGCGCCAGCCTCGATACGGAACGTACGCGCCGGCGCGGGCTGCTGGCGGTGTCGAGCTGCCGCATGTTGAAGAGACCGAACGCGAAGCGGATCGGGTTGACCATGACGATGTTGGCGAAGGCGTCGCTCACAGTCGAACGTTCCACCGGCGGTCGCACCCGGCGCAGCAACGGCACGGCCACAAACCAGATCAAGAGGGCATGGGCGATGACGACGACATGGACAAAATGAAAATGGGTTGAGCCGAAGAGCTTCCAGGAAGAGGGATGGCGGGCGAAGAAGTCGGCCACCAGACCGGCGCAAACGGGACCCACGGCACCCAGCAGACCGATGAAGGTCCAGTGAACGGCCATGGCCAGCGTGCGGCCCTCACGGGGAGCGAGGCTGCCGAGCAGCGTCAGGTGTCCGAGTCCGACGGAGGAATAGAGCCCGCCGCTGATCAGGGACTGGGTGGCCATGATCACGATCGCCTGCCGGATTTCGCGCTGTCCCAGCCAGGGCAGAGTAATGGTCATGATGTCATCGGTCAGCACAAACCAGAAGACCACAAACATCGGGGCAACGGTCATCATGACGATGGTGAAGGGACGGGCACCGATACGGTCGATGACTTTGCCCAGCAGAAAGCCCGCCACCACCGCGCCGATACTGGCACAGATATTGACCAGGGCCAGTTCGGAGTAAGTTACGGAGAAGACCTGTTTCAGATAAACCTGGTTGAGGACATTGATATTGTTGGCGAAGGCCCAGACACAGATCGAGAGGGTCAGGTTGCGGAAGTTGGCGTCGCGCAGGGGCTGCATGATGCGGCTGGCGACCGATAGCCCGCGGCGTCTGGGGGTCGGCAGCGGCTCCGGCACCCAGAGGTGCAGAATCACATCCAGCGTGCCGAAAAAGGCCGCCACCACAAAGACCCAGCCGAAGGCCTGCAGCGAGGCGTCGTGTCCGCCCCGGCCGAAAAAGTCGAGCGCCAGTCCCGATGCGAAGGTCGCCAGTACCACCACCAGCACTGTAAAACTCTGCCTGGTACTCCAGAACTGACCGCGGCTGCGCTCGGGAATCAGATCCGCCATCCAACTGTGCCAGGATGAGGCCGTCAGCGAGTCGAGCGCCGTACCGGCACCCATGGCGATCAGAGTCGCCATGATAATGCGATCGGGGCTCTGACGTAGCAATAACGCCACTGCCGGCCCGAACCAGAGCAGCCGGTGAAGGCTGGCCATGATCGCCCAGGGCACCTTGCGCCGTCGCGCAAACTCGGCCAGCAGAGCCCCCGGCATCTGCAGAGCCATGGCCAGTTGCCGGATGCTCTGGGCTATTCCCATCAGGGTGCCACTGGCATTCAGAGCTTCGAGCAGCATGGTCAGCGGCATGCCGAAGAAGACCGCGCTCCAGATCGAACCCAGTGAGCCCGAGAAAATATCCAGCCGCATGCCGAAGCGGATCTCGCTGGAGGTCAGGGGCACAGGCTGAAGTTTGTCTGGTGGAGAATTGGAGGGAGCAGCTTGAGACATGGAAGCACAGGGTCTGTTGGGGACGGATGGTGACAACCACATCTTACGCCGCTTCGTACCATCTCTGCAAGAGGGGCCGATAATATAGCGCATTTCGGGCTTGTGGCAGAGTCCGGACACTGCCACAAGCCGTAATCTGGCAATACCTTTGCAAGATTACAGTAAGCCACCTGCATCTTCATGTTCCCGCACCGTAATCTCGCGATACTTTTGCAAGATTACAGTCACCCCCCTCCGCACATCCATGTCATCACCCGTAATCTGGCAATAGACTTGCAAGATTAGAGTAAGCCACCCGCATCTTCATGTTCTCGCACCGTAATCTCGTGATGCCTTTGCAAGATTACAGTCACCCCTCTCCGCACATCCATGTCATCACCCGTAATCTGGCAATAGACTTGCAAGATTACAACCACCCTCCCCCGTACACCCATGTCATCACCCATAATCTGGCAATAGACTTGCAAGATTACAGGGATATCGGCAGGTCATGATGTGAATGTCGCTGATGTCAAATAAAGTTGAGAGTTTTTGAATAGTCTGGTTATTTGTTTAATGATTGGGAACTTTTTGCCATTTGTCGTACCATGGGCGGTGCGTCAACATGCAGTCTACGGCCATAGTCTGAAGCAACCAATCGCACGATTTTTTCCGGGGCATCAGCAGAAATGTCAGTGACAGACAACAACAGTATCAGGGTGGCGATTATTGTCACGCGCGTGAGGGAGCTATCGGCTCGCTGGTATGTGCGTAAATTAACCGAGGTCACCGACAGCCAGATTGAAGTCATCTACAGCGACGATCATGCCGACAGCGTGTCTATCGCCACGGCTGTGAGGCAGCTCGCCCGCTACGACAACCTCAACCACCTCCTCGTCAAATGGCCTGCCAGCCACGAAATGGCTCAGGCGATTCTCGATGTCGGCAGCGAACTGAATATCCCCACAATCCTGCTGCGCGAACGTCTCGTCCGCTGCCGCCGGATCGTGATCGCCACCGGAGGCGGAGCCAATGCAATCGACCTGATGTGGCTGGCCCACCGCCTCGCTGCAACGCAGCGGCTACCGGTCAAGGTAGTGCGTGTCTGTTCCAGAAGAAGTGACAGCTCGACCGACAACACCGATGTCCGGAATGAGTTCAAGCTCGAACAGATGCTGACACAGCTTGTGAGGCTTTCGACCGAAATCGAAACCGTCTATACCGATGACCCGGTTACGGCACTGGCC
>CAZMGQ010000162.1:0-5441 GCA_964565855.1 uncultured Lentisphaerales bacterium
TCCAGCGTCGAAAACTGCAACTGCCAAAGCTGCTGCAACCAAAGCAACTACAGGAAAAAAAGCAGCCGGTAGTGCCAAAACTACGGCAAAGCCAGCAGCCAAGCCAGCAGCTAAAACGGCGAAAAAAGCCGCTCCGAGCAGAAAACCCAAGGCACCAGCCGCAGGCAGGCTGAAAAAAACCGAGCTTGAAGAGCTGAAAAAACAACTCATTTTTGACCGTGATCGTCTATTGGGCAGTGCCGCAGGCCTGCGCGAAGAGTCCCTCGTGAGATACGACGAGACCAATATCGAGGAAGATGGCACCGATGCCTTCATCCGCCAGCTTGATCTCGACCGCGCACGCAGCAAACAGTCGCAGGTTGCGCAAATCGACGCTGCCCTGCACGCTATCGAAGACGGCACCTATGGAACCTGCGAGGTCTGTGGCTGCCAGATCGAAATGCCCCGCCTCGAGGCACTGCCTTTTGCCAAAACCTGTATCAAGTGCCAGTCCGAGATTGAAAAGTACGGCGACTTTCTCTATCCGACACGGAGCGGAACCTGGGAAGGGTGAAGACACGTGGCCTCAAACCGACAGACGAGCGACCGGGCAGTTTTCACCTTGGCCACGGCTGTGGTTCTGTTCGACCAGATCACCAAATACTGGGTTTGGAAGTTCTTTATACTTGGCGAAGTCAGGCCGGTCATACGGGGGCTGTTCAATCTGCGCTATGTCCGTAATGAGGGTGCCGCCTTCGGCATGTTTGCCGGCCACCGCTGGCCCCTGATCGTTATTTCTCTCGTCATGTTGTGGGTCCTGCGAAAATCGCGTAATGAAGCTCTGCGACATGGCCGAACCGGCTTTCTCGCACTCGCTTTACTCACGGGCGGTATTGTCGGCAACCTGCTGGATAGGGTAAGATTGGGCTACGTGGTCGATTTTATGGATTTTTTCCTGTACCAACACCATTTTCCCGCCTTTAATGTGGCCGATGCGGCAATCTGTCTCGGCGTTGCCTTCTACTTCTGGTGCGTGCTGCGTGACAATCGATCGACAGCAGCCGATGCACCAGGGGATGACGCAACAACCCCCACGCCTGACAGTCTGCCGCAAGCGTCCGATCCCGGGGAAACTCCCTGACCTTTCAAAACCATGCTCAGTACCCGCACAACTGCCTGGCTCTTCGTTTCGCTGATGCTCGCCTGTGGCACAGTCTGGCTGATTCGCAACCATATCCCGCGCGATGGCGGGTCACCACGCAGCCGGCTGCTGATTACAAGCGATATCAGCCTGTTCGACCAGATCGAAATCGAGACAGCAGGCCAGTCTTTCACCTGCCGCAAGCGACAGGACACCTGGTGGGTGACTCACCCGATCGAAACCCGCGCCGATGCCAGGAGAATCAACCAACTGCTGAATATCCTGGCCGCCGCACCGGTTATCGACATCATCTCGCCCGAAGCCCAGCGCCGCAACCAGACCTCGCAACGCGATTACGGCCTCGTGCCGCCCCTGGCCCGCCTGCTGCTGCGCGGCAGCTCGGTCGAGTCGCTCGAACTGCGCCTGGGAACTGCCGCCAGCCATGCCGAAAGTCTCTATGCCAGCTTCACCGGCTCGACCCACATCTGGGTTACAAACCCCGAACTGGCAACAGTGCTGCCGCGCAATATCGGTGAACTGCGCGACCGTACCCTGCTCCCCTACCCTGTTTCACAACTGCGGCGGTTCGAAATCCGCTCGAGCGGACAACCACCCCTGGCCGCCGAACGGGAGGCCAATGGAGATTGGTGGCTCAAACAGCCCATTCTCAGACGGGCCGACAACGAGGCTGTCACAGCCATGCTCGACTATATCGCCAGTGCCGAAATCCTGAGCTTCATACATTCACCGGATATCGACAGCAATGCCGATCCCGATACCCTTGGTATCGCCTACGGCTGTACCACTGGCGATTCGCCGGCTATAGCACGCTTCTGGTTTGCCAATGGTCGCGGCAACTTTGAGCTGCATGCCCTGACTTTCGGACGTCACCCGGCCGACGATTCCTCCCGAATATACGTACTCTCCAACGAGGAGCGCCTCGTCGTAACTGTCGAAAGTGCCCTCGAACGGGCCCTGCGTGTCAAAGACGATGATCTGCGCAGTCGCCAACTATGGCCCCTGGCGGCGGACAAGGTCACACAACTGCGTATCCGGGGCGCGGAATCTATCACCCTTGCCAGAGACCAGGCCCGCGCCTGGCAGATCACCCAGCCGATCACCGCACCAGCCAGCCAGTCGGCGGTCAATCGCCTGCTCGACTCGCTCCTGACCGCACAGGACCGGGCCGTCGCTGATACTCCCGCACCTGCCCGACACGACCTGCTGCTGGCTATCACCAGCGAATCCAACAGTATCGGCGTACAGACTGCCCTCGTCAGCCGTGTGGTAGCGCCGGAAACTGACGGCGAACACTTCGAATGGTATTTTCCCGCCACTGGCGAAATACGCAGCACAGATATCGATATTCTCCCCGCCGACTTCGGCACAAGCCGCTTTTTCGCTTCCCTGCGCAGCCCGCTCATCCTCGCTCTGGCCCCCGAAAGTCTCGTGGCCTTCAGCCAGCAATCCGGTAGCAGTCCCGAGGTCCGCGTCACACGCAACGACAAGCAGGGCTGGACACTCAGCGAACAGCCGGATACAGCCCTGGATCTGGAATCTCTGGCTGCCATTGAGGAACTGGCGGCCAATCTCCGGGCCATCGGCGTTGCCGCACTGGTGCCGCCCTCGCTGGAGGAGTTCGGATTGCGCGAACCGGCTGCCACGATCAGTTTCGGGGTAAGCAACAGCGAAAATCAGATCACAACCCGTACTCTGGTGCTGGGGTCTGTCACAGACGCAGAAGGCTACTATGCCTGGGTACGCGGGCAGGACAGCGTCTTTATTATCGCCAACGAAACGGCCCATACTCTGCTCAAACAACTGACGCTCGAAAAAGAAAACTAATAAACTTTGCGTCAGAAACGTTAATAAAGCAGAGTCCGGAGACGTATAGCCTATACGAGGTCTCATCTGTGCTGTCATGCACGCGGGAGGATGTATGAAAAAATCTGTCTCTTTTATCTGTTTCTCAATCGGCCTGTGGCTCTTTTTTGCCAGCACAGCCGCAACTCAGGAAATCGGCTTCGTCGAAACCTTTGCCCTCGCACCAGACCGTGCAGCAACGCTCAAGGAACTGGTGCCGGGTACCGACGAATACTTTTTCTACCATGCCTTGCATGCCCAGAACACTGGCCAGCATGAGAATTTCGAGAAAATCATGCAGCGCTGGCAGCACGAACGCAATGGCAATGTCACCGAACAGGCCCGCGAGCTGCTCAACCGTCAGGCTCTGCTGGACTACGAGCGTGACCCGCAGAAAACCCTCGAGTATCTCAAGAATCGGATGAGACTGCGCTTTTTGCACAGCCGCCGCACGGGCGAACGCCAGTCGCAGGCTCCCACAAAACTCGATCAGAACCTGATCAGCATCCCGACACTCCTGCAGCGGGCACTCAACGCCGCGCGACACAATCTCGATCTGGAAGACGCGGGACTTACCCTCGCCAGCGGCCGCGACATCACCTCCGAACAGCGTCGCAATCTCCTCTCACGCCTGACCCGCCCCGACTATCCCGGCCTGGTCAATCTGATCGTAGCCGACCTCCAGTACAGGGAAAGCCGCGGCTATGGCTCGCTCGCGATCCACGGTAACCTGACGCTCGACCAGATGCGCGAACTGGCTCAGAAACTTCCCAAGCTGGGCAACGAAACTGCTTATGTCAACAACATGCTCGCCAAACTCGTGCCGCCGGATGAGGTCAACCTCACCACCGATGCCGCCGCCCGTGAAGCCTACTTCGACCGTCTCTGGGAGTTCGCCGCCCCGCTCGCTCCGGCACACAATGCTCTCAAGGCCAACCTGCTTTACAACCGTCTGCGCCACGACCTGGAAAAAGGTGTTTACGACCGCGAACGTTTCCTCGCCTATCTCCGACTCCCCCGCAACGTACCCTGGCTGCAACCGGTACTGCGCGAACGGATGACACCTGGCAGCCAGCTCGTCCAGCTCGGCGAAAACTTCAACCTGATCGCACTGCCCCCCATCCCACGCGAGGAGCCGCTGGTCCGTACTTTTTTACTGGAGTTCCTCAAGGACGCCGCCAGTCTCGCAGTCTTCGAACCTTACCTGCGTGATGACTATCTCAAGCCTCTGCTGGCCGAAGCTCAACTCGTCAACGGTCTCGGCCAGCCCGAAGACTGGGCCAAACTGCTCGAGCCCGAGGCTTTCCGCCGCCTCAAAGAGCGCGTCGATATCGATTTTGCCCCAGACAATCCCACCGTCATCGGTGTCAACGACCAGGTCCGCCTCACGGCCTATGTCAAAAACGTCAAATCGCTGATCGTCAACCTCTACGAAATCAACACCCTCAACTATTACCGCGAAACCGGCCAGCCGCTCAATCTCGCACTCGAACTCGACGGTCTCATGGCCTCTGTCTCACATACCTACGAGTACGACGCCGAGTCCACCCTGCGCCTGCCACGTACCTTTGAGTTCCCGCAGGCTGGCGAACGCGGGGTCTATGTCATCGAGCTGATCGGCAACGGCAAGAGCAGCCGTGCCCTGATCCAGAAGGGACATCTCAACGTTCTGCAGCAAATCACCGCTGCCGGACATACCTTTATCGTGCTCGACGAAAGTGGCAGGGTGATCGACAGTGCCACCGGCTGGCTCGCCGGACGCGAATTCACCCCCGACCGTCGCGGCCGCCTGCTGGTACCTTTCAGTACCGAACCCCGTGATGAGAAAATCGTCATTCAACACGAAGGCTTCGCCACTCTGGTTCCGTTTGCTCATCATGCCGAGGAATACAGCCTCAATGCCGGATTTTATGTCGATCGCGAAGCACTGCTGCGTCGCGAAAAAGCACAGATCATCCTGCGTCCCATCCTGCAGGTCAGCGGCCAGCCGACGAGTCTCGAACTGCTCGAAGAGCCGCGCCTGATTATCCGATCGACCGACAGCCAGGGCATCGAATCGATCAGCGAGGTTCCCGGTCTTGAGCTACGTCACGATGCCGAAACGATCCACGAAATCCTCGTGCCTGAAAATATCGTTTCACTCGACTTGACGCTCAAGGCTCAGGTTCAGAACATCAGCCGCAGCCGCAAAGACGAGCTTGAGAACAGAACGGTCCTCAAGTTCAACGCAATCGAAAAAACTGATAAAACCAAGGCCCTGCACCTCGGACAGACGAGCGACGGCTTTTATCTCGAAGCCCGCGGCAAAAACGGTGAACCCCTGATCGATCTCGGCCTGAGTGTCTCTTTGAAACACCGATTTTTCCGTAATACTGTTGACGTTGCTCTCAAAACCGACCAGCAGGGACGCTGTCACCTCGGTTCTCTTACGGACATCGATCACATCCGGGCCACGCTC
>CAZMGQ010000163.1:0-5439 GCA_964565855.1 uncultured Lentisphaerales bacterium
CGATAGCCCGTAGGCCGAGAGCTTGTCGGGATCGAGATGCACATTGACCTGACGCGTCAGGCCGCCGAAAGCCTCCACCGAACCCACACCCGGCACACGCTTCAGCACGTCGACCAGCTCGTCGTTGACGACATCGTACATTGCCTCGCGGTTTTCTCTGGAGGTAATGCCGAAGAACATGATCGGCATATTCGAGGTGTTGAACTTGAACATGATCGGATCATCGGCATCGTCGGGCAGACGCCGTTTGGCCCGTTCGAGCAGATCGCGCATGTCGTTCGAGGCTTCGCCCAGCTCAGTGCCCCACTTGAACTTGCAGGTCACGCGCGAGACTCCTTCGGAGGTCGTGCTGGTGATTTCATCAAGATCCGTCACGCTACCCAGAGCTGCCTCGATCACCCGTGTGATCTTGGTCTCGACGTCTTCAGTGTTGGCTCCTTCCCAGCGGGTGAAGACCGAAACCGTCGGGATCTCGATCTCGGGCATCATATCGACCGACAGTTTGGTAAAAGAGACGGCTCCCAGTACCAGGATGGCCAGAAAGACCATCAGGGTGGTGACTGGTTTGCGAACTCCGGTTTCAGAAAGGCGCATGATAACAAACCTTCAAAAAATTATTATTCGACGACTTCCGGTACCACACGGGCACCATCAGTCAGCCGATGTTGGCCGATCACAACGATGTCGTCGTCATCGTCGATTCCGGCGGCGATTTCAAGCACTTCGTCGGAACGGATCCCGACCTCGACCTCGACAGCCCGGGCGATACCGTCCACAACCCGGTAAATCAGATGATGATCGACGTTCCGCACCACAGACTGGAAGGGCACGACCAGCACATTGTCGCGTCGATTGAGTGCCAGAGTCGCCACGGCATACATCCCCGGCATGTAACGCCCGGCGGTATTGTCCACCGTCGTCTCGATCCGGACCGTACGTGTGGCACTGTCGGCTTCGGGATAAATCCGCGTCACACGTCCCTCGACAATCTCCCCCGGATAGGCATCGACCTCGATATCGAGCGCCGTCTGTCCCAGGTCGAGCTGAGCAAAGAGCGTCGTCGGCACATTCAACTGAAAGCGCAGCCGGTCGATCTCGGTGATCGTCACCACCTTGCTGCCAGCAGCCAGCAGTGTGCCGGGCTCGACATGTCTGGCCGAGACGATCCCGTCCATCGGCGCAAACAGCACGGTTTCCGCCAGGTTGATGCCGGCTAGCTCGACCTGCGCTTTGGCCTGCTCCACCGAGGCCGCTGCCCGCTCATGATCTGCCTGGGCAAAATCACGCTCCTGGGCAGTCGCCGAACCCTCACGGAAAAGCGTTTCGGCCCGCTCCAGCTCACGCCCCCGGTCTGCCAGGGTGACCTCCGCCGCCCGTAGAGCCGCCTGAGCCGCCTTTTCCTGAGCGGCATAGTCGGCCGACTCCAGCGTCGCCAGACGCTGACCTTTTTTAACCCGCGTGCCCTCTTCGACCCGCGTCCCGTCTTCCAGTTCGAGTGTCGCCAGACGCGCTACAATCTTGGCACTCACATCGACCACTGCCGGCGAGGTCAGGTCGCCGGTTTTGCGGATGTTCTGCGCAATCGTGCGCCGCTCGGGCTTGGCGGTCCGTACCACAAAAGTACGTGTGTCGCCCCCCCCGCCTTTGGGCTTGCCCTGCTGGGCTCCGGCCGGCAGCACACAGGCCAAGCCGAGACAAATTGCAATAAAAGTGTAAGACTTCATGATGTTTTCCTAATTCTGCTCAAGCTCTTCATGATGCTCAAAAAGCGGAGTGATGGGTTCGAGGGCCCTTGGCCCCAGGAGCCCGATGGCATGCAGCAGGTCCAGCCGGGCCAGACTGTGCTGGTGTACCGAGTTGTGATAGCGTCCCATGGCTTCGGTCAGCGCACTCTGTGCATCGAGCACCTCGACCTGCGTATTACGCCCCATGCGAAAGCCAGACTCGATCATGCGCAGAGCTTCCCGCGCCTGATCGATATTCTTGCGTTGCGAGGTGTAAAGTTCGGCGGCATGGTTGAGATCCAGCAGCGCCTTGACTACCTCAACCCGCGCCGCTTCCTCGGCATCGCGCAGGGCCACTTCAGCCTGGTCACGCTTCGAGAGGACCTGCCGCAGCTTGCCGCGACGTTCAAAACCATCGAATAAAGTCCACGAGAGTGTGGCCCCGATGCTCCAGTCGTCGCCCCACGATTTGTCCACCTGGCTCCCTGGGCGGCGATTGGGGTTGGGATTGGCATAGTTCACACCCAGAAAGGCATCGGCCACCGGTCCATACTGACCACGGACGGCCGCTGTCTGGGCTTCAGCCATGCGCAGGGTGGCTTCGGCGCGGAAAAGATCAGGACGATGTTCCAGCGCCAGACCCACCGCCTGCCGCAGGTCACAGGTCTCAGCTTCAAAGTCCAGACTGTCGGTCAGTTCGATTTCGCTTTCCTGCGAGATTCCCAGTGTGCGCCGCAGCTCCATCATCGATGTCCGCAACGTATTCCGTGCCCGCAACAGGTCGGCATTGGCCGTCGAAACCTCAACCTCGGCCCTCAGCACTTCATACTCGGAAGCCGTGCCGGCATCACGCTTGGCGCGCGATGTGTGCAACATGCGTTCCGCCACCCCGACCGACTCCTCGTAAACCGTCGTCAGGTGATGCTGCAACAGGGTATCGAGATAATGTCTCGCAGTGGCTGCAATCGTGGCCTGAGTCTTCTGCCGGATCGCCGCATCGGTATCGGCCGCCTGCAGCCGCGCATAACGCAACCCCGCCGCCACAATCCCCGAACGCCAGAGCGGCTGGGTCAGCCGGGCTGTGATGGCATAGGTTTCGGGTGCGTCGCCACGCTCCGAGAGGTCGCTCACCACCGAGGCACCGGTAACCAGAGCGGGGAGTGCGCCACTGCGGGCTTCCTCGACTATGCCACGCACTTCGTCGCTGCGCCGCTGCATTGCACGTAGCGCCAGGTTGTGCTGCAGGGCCACCGCCACGGCTTCTTCCAGCGAGATTGCCGCGTCGAACTTCGGTGGCCGCTCGGTCTCCGCCTGCTGCGGTTCCGCTTCCCTCCCGGCCTGTACCAGCCAGTCAGTCGATGTTTTCTGCCGCACTTCATGCAGCTCTTCCACAACGCGCGTCGGGTCGGTCGAGAGACAACCCGCCGCCGCCAGGCTCAATGTAAATGGTAAGACAAGACGTTTCACGAAATAAGATTTCCTTAGATTAGGGATCGGTCCAGAGAAGCTTGAAAAGGCTGCGCTCAAGAATTGCCAACTGTTCCTCACGTGTGGGTGCGGCAGGACTCTGCCGGTTCCAGAGTTTGACCAGAAAACGAATCGTGCCTTCAACGATAAATAGCATTTCATCCGGTGGAATGTCCCGCACTACCCCCTGCTCAATGGCGGTTGCAAACACCCTGATCGCCTTGGCACGGTAGTTCAGGTAGCGCGGATCCGGCCGGGGTGCGGCCTGCATGTCCTCCCGCCGCTGTTCATTACAGCGCACCGGATGAAAGACCCGGAAGAAAGGTTCATGTCGGGTGATTTCCTGCAGCCGCAGTTCGACAAAGCGTTGGACAGCCTCGCGCGGCTGCTCGATGATCGGCGCAATCTCCTCATCAAACCGGCAGTCCAGATCTTCCAGAATCCGGTCAGCCACCGCCAGAAAGAGCGCTTCCTTGCCTTCGAAAAAGTTGTAGAGCGTCCCGACGGCAAACTCCGACTCACGCGCAATCTCCTCGACCGTGGCCGCCTCATAGCCTTTGGAGACAAAGACCCGTTCAGCCGCTTCGAGAATCTCGCGTCGGTGATTGTCACGCTCGCGATCGCGACGTGTTTTGACTTGTGATGGGTTTGCGTTCATGGAATGAATGGACGCTCACCATACAGAAAGCAGATTCATATAGCAAGCAATTTGTTTGCAAGCATCGACCAAGCAAGATATCTTTAATAGTGCAGAAATCGGGATGTCTATTCTGACATGCAACAGATCTAACTAACACCAGACAACGGGATCGATCACCACAGCCATGAATAAATTCACCATCGACACTGCCAGAACTTCTGACCGGGCTGAACTGCTGGATTTTCTGCTGCAAGCCTTCAAAACCGATAGTCCCGACCATCTGCCTTTCGAAACTCTCTATCCCGACCTCTTTCTGCCGACCGACGAGGCCATGGGCTGCCACCTCGTCATTCGTGAGGATAGCCGCATTACAGCCTGCGTTGGAACTTATCCGCTCGATCTTCAACTCGGGCCGGTACGGCTCAGGGTGGCAGGGGTCGGCCAGGTTGCCTGCTCCCCCTCGCTGCGACGCGGCGGACTTGTCTCGACCCTGCTCAACCACGCTGCCCGACACATGGCCGACAATCTCAAATGCCCCCTCTCATGGCTCGGAGGCCGACGCGAGTTCTATGCAAAGTTCGGCTGGGAACGAGCCGGCTCAATCATGGTCATCAATATCGATAGTCGCAGTCTCGCTGCCGAACCGACCGGTTGGGCTGTCAGGCAGGCCGAACCTACCGAAGAAACGGTCGATCTGCTCTGGGATTTGCGCGAACGTCAGCCCGTCCGGCAGATCCTCTCCCGTCAGGAATGGCTCGCCAAACTCCAGCGCCATGGCACCGAAATCTGGTACGCAACCCCCGATGGCGCAGTTCAGCCCAGTGCCTTTGCCGTATTCAAAGTGCCGTCCCGACAACTCTGTGAGTATACCGGTATAGATACCGGTATACAGTCGATCCTTGCCACCCTGGTCAAGCTTCACAAGGGTGTCAATCTGGAGGCCGCACCGGAGATCGATACCTCCACCGGATTCTTCTGGTCACAGTCGGTCTGGTCCTCCGCCGCCATGTCTAATCTCATGGTCACCGATCTGCCCGCCCTGCTCTCCGCCTATGCCCCGCTGATGGAAAAGCGTCTGCCGCCCGGCAAGGGCATCGCCCTCACCATAACCGCGTGGCAGAGTCGGGACTCTGCCACCGTCCGCCTCGGCACGGGCGGCGAAGAGCTTGCGCTCGACCCACTGAACATGTCACGTCTGCTTTTCGGCCCCTTTGCCCCCTCGGCCCTGCTGCAACTGCCCACCCACCTGCGCTGGCTCGATCAGCTCTTCCCCCTGCCCTTCCGCCTTCCCCTCAACTCTCATCTTTGATCCATCTGTATGACAGACATTCCTGTCTGTCCAGAAACAGACCTGAGACAACTCCTGGGACAGGCAAGAATGCCTATCCTAGAGCCTGTCCCAGTTATGCTAATATCTTGAGATACAGGGTTTTATCCAAACAAAAATCGGGCAAAAGCAGCTGTTTTTGCTGTTTTTGCCCGAAAAGGTGTGTTATACTTCCAAAAAACATTAACCTAATGGAGTTAACACGCCGCCATGATAGCCTTTCAGTAGCAATTCTAATTTTGACTTTTCTCTTTCTTTGGCATCTCTGACAGTAGCCTGAA
>CAZMGQ010000164.1:0-5408 GCA_964565855.1 uncultured Lentisphaerales bacterium
CGATCCGCTCTGCATCGCCGCCGACCTTTTTTCGATGTCTGATTATCTCGTGATCGCCATGGAAGAGCCGGTCTGGTTCCACAAGCTGCTCGAACGCTTCGCCCGTGAGATCCATGCTCGTACAGCTGCCGTTGCCCAGGCCCTGCCGGGACGTCTCTGGCGTATTTACGGACCGGAGTATGCCACACCGCCCTATCTGCCGCCGCGCCTTTTCAGCGAATATGTCACCCGCTATGTCCGACCGATGATCGAGGCGATTCAGGAAACAGGCGGTTATGCCCGGATTCATGCCCATGGCAACGTCAGCCAGGCTCTGCCCGAGATTTGTGCCATGGGTGCCGATGCGATCGATCCACTCGAACCGCCGCCCCAGGGAGATGTTGAACTGCGGGATGTCCGCCGGGATTATGGCGATCAACTGGTGCTCTTCGGCAATCTCGAAGTGGTGGATATCGAGAACATGCCGGAAAAGCAGTTTGCAGAAGTCGTTAAAAAATCGCTCGCCGATGGTACGGCGGGAACAGGACGCGGCTTTGTGCTGATGCCCTCAGCCTGTCCTTACGGACGCAAACTTTCGCCGCTGAGTCTGCGCAATTACGAAACCATGGTCCGGCTGACAAAGGACTTCTGAGTGGCAGAGTCCGGACTCTGCCACGTATAAAAATATCTCACACAAAGGCACAAAGACACGAAGAAAAGAGCCTTTAAGCTGGAGGGCGAAGCTGTGCTGAGCCGCTATGTAGGACAGACATTTTTGTCTGTTCAGAGATGGTCCTGAAAGCGCTAATAAAAAACCGCGGAAAGCGCAGAAAAACGCGGAAAGGGTAAAACCTATCCTGGGAGCCCCGAGCGCTGGCTCGGGACAGGAGGAAGTCTATAATCTTGCAAAATAAACGCCAGATTACAGATGGAGGGCGGCAGGTTCTTGCCTCGATGATGCGAAATTCTGGAGTGTTTCAGGCGGGTTGAATTTGCGCTATACTGTGGGGCATGCGCGAAACTGTGGAACGAGTGAACTCACCGGAGGATGTCAAAGCCTTGCCGCCGGAAGCCCTGCCGGAGCTGGCTGATCTGTTGCGCAAAAAAATTGTGGAGGTGACCAGTCGCCACGGAGGGCACCTGGCCTCCAATCTGGGAACGGTCGAGCTGACGATCGCCCTGCTGCGTACTTTCTCACCGCCCGACGACCGGCTGCTCTTTGATGTCGGCCATCAGGCCTATGCCTACAAGCTCCTGACCGGACGGGCCGATCGTTTTGAAACCCTGCGGCAGTTGGATGGGATTTCCGGCTTTGTCAACCGGAGTGAGAGTCCGTACGATGCCTTCGGGGCCGGACATGCCGGCACGGCAATTTCGGCGGCGCTGGGGTTTGCCGCCGCCCGCGATCTGCGTGGCGGTAATGAACATGTGGTGGCTGTGGTTGGTGATGCCTCGATCTCGAACGGAGTTTCCTTCGAGGCACTCAACAATGTCGCGGCCACGACACGGCGTCTGATCGTGGTGCTGAATGACAATGAGATGTCGATCTCGCAGAATGTCGGCTCCATTTCCCGCCATCTGGGACGTCTGCTGACCAGTCCGCGCTACAACAAGTTCAAGACGACGGTTGACCGGGTCGGCATCAAGCGTTTGCGGCTCTCATGGTTCCGGCGGCACTACTACCGTATCGAGGCGGCACTCAAGAGCCTTTTCGTGCGGAATGCCGTTTTTGAGGATTTCGGCCTGCGTTACATCGGGCCGATTGACGGGCACGACTTTTCTCTGCTGCACAATGCCCTGCTGATTGCACGTAATTCCGACCGCCCCGTGCTGGTCCATGTGGCGACACGTAAGGGGAGCGGCTACGAGCCGGCCGCCAGCAATCCCAGTGCCTGGCACGGTACCCCGGCCTTTGACATTGCAACGGGGAAACGTTCTTCCGGCTCGACTCAGGCCTCCTGGTCGAGTGTGGCTGGTGAGATGTTCCTGCGTCTTGCCCGGCAGGACAAACGGATTGTGGCAATTACAGCCGGTATGGCCGACGGGACCGGGCTGGGGAATTTCCGGGATGAGCTGCCGCGCCAGTTTTTTGATGTGGGTATCAGCGAGGCCCATCAGGGAGTTTTTGCAGCCGGGTTGGCGGCGGCGGGGCTGCGTCCGCTGGTGGCGGTTTATTCGACCTTTCTGCAACGTTCAATCGATGCGCTGATCCACGATATCGCCGCCCAGAATCTGCCGGTGGTCATCTGTCTCGACCGGTCTGGAGTCGTGTCCTCGGACGGTCAGACACACCACGGAATTTTTGATCTGGCCCTGCTGCGGTCCGTACCAAATGTCGTTGTGATGCAGCCGCGCGATGGCCATGAACTGGCAGAGATGCTGGCGACGGCCTTCACGCTGGAGCAGCCGGTCGTGATCCGCTATCCCCGTGGCGGGGCGGGCGAACGGACTTTGCCTGACGAACTGACGCCCCTGCCGGTCGGTCGCGCTGAGGTGCTGCGTCCTCTGCCTTATGTCGAGGATGGCAAAGCTGCGCCGACACCACTCGTGGCTCTCTGGAGCCTGGGCGACATGTTGCCGCTGGCGGCGGCTGTAGGTGAAATTCTGACGGCGCAGGGTGTGGCCCTGACACTCGTCAATGCCCGCTTTGTGAAACCGCTCGACAAAGAACTGCTCGAACAGCAGAGCCGGGCTGGAGCTGTGCTCTATGTGAGCTTCGAAAATGCCATGGCACAGGGCGGTTTCGGCAGTGCCCTGCAGGAGGCTCTGACCGACAGCGGCATCGACTATCCGGTAATGCGTGTCGGCTGGCCCGATCGCTTTATCCATCATGCCGCCACCAATCAGGAACTTTTTGAACGGCACAAACTGGTGCCGGCTGAAATTGCAGATCAAATCCTGGCATCTCTGTCAGCCAGGCAGGACAAACAAAAAACATCTTAAACTCAGGGAGACCCAATGACCAAAACCGACACCCCAGACTTTGCTTCCAATGCCTATGCCGTCATTATGGCCGGTGGCCGTGGTGAACGCTTCTGGCCTCTCAGCCGGATTGCGCGCCCGAAACAATTTCTCGACATCTTCGGTGGCACTCCGTTGCTGGGTATCGCCGTCGAACGTCTGCAGGGGCTGGTTCCGCCGGAGCGGATCCTGATCATCACTTCGGTCGATCTGGTGGAGGCCTCACGGGCGGCGGCCCCGGCCTTGCCGCCGGAAAACGTGATCGGCGAGCCCTTCGGGCGTGACACAGCGGCAGCCTGTGCGCTGGGTACGGCACTGGTGGCGGCGCGGCAGGGTGGGGACTCTGCCACACTGGCCATCCTGACGGCCGATCAGTTGATGGAGGATCTGGATGTTTACCGTCAGACCCTGCGCGATGCCTATGCTCTGGCAGCGACCGAGCCGGTGATCGTGACGATCGGAATTACGCCGACCTATGCGGCGACAGGCTTCGGCTATGTCGAGGTGGCGGAATCGCTCGATTTTGCTTCGGAGACCGAGTTCCACAAGGTAGCCCGTTTTGTGGAGAAACCCGACGCAGCGACAGCGGCGACTTATGTTGACGGCGGTCGCCACTTCTGGAATGCGGGAATGTTTATCTGGTCTGTTGGTACCTTCCGCGAGGCACTGGAGCGCAGCAAGCCTGAGCTGGCGGCGGCGATCGAGGCCGTGCAGCCGACAATCGGGACCCCCGGCTTCGAGGCGGCACTGGAAAAGGCCTATAGTGGAATCGAACGGATTTCGGTGGACTATGCCGTGATGGAACATGCTGACAATATCGCCATGGCGCGGGGCAAGTTCGGCTGGGACGATGTGGGATCCTGGTCGGCCATCGGCAACCACTTCCCGGCTGACGATGACGGCAATGTGAGATTGGGCGCGACCGAACTGCTCAAAGCCAAAGGCAACATTGTGGTTTCCGAGGCCGACCACCTGGTGGCGGTGTATGGGGTGGACGATCTGGTAGTCGTTCATACCGGTGATGCAACGCTCGTCTGTCCGCGCGACAAGGTAGCGGAGATCAAGGAACTGGTAGCCCGCATCGGTCAACGGCCGGACGGTACAAAGCTGACCTGATGCGCTGTGCTGCGGCTCAGGGAGCCGACAGCTCGTAGATCATGGTCGGGTGGGGATCGTCGGGGGTGATGGCAGCCTGGAAATGGTAGCTGCCATCGCGGTATTCGGCGGGCACTTCGCGCAGGCGGCTGCCATCTGCGGCGATGGCATGGAGCTTGAGGTCGGGGCTGCGGTTGGCAATGGCGATATCGGTTGAACCGACACGTGCGAGGTAGGGCAGGGTACCGGTAAGGTGCAGCAGGCGCATATCCTTTTCGCCGAAGGCCATGTCGGTGTTGAGCAGGTTGGTGATATGGAAAACCAGCATGCGGCGGCTTGAGGACAGATCCTGATCGTCCATCGACGAGACAGAGACTGAGCAGAACTGGCTCGACGCGTTGAGCGTGAGATTGCCGGCGACCAGCGTCTCTGATGCGGCGGGTGTGACGATACAGGCCGTGCGCGGGGTCATGATGCGCAGGTGCCCGCGCTTGTTGTCGAGCGCGATCTGGCCGGTGTCGGAGACAATTTCGCCCTTGCCGGTAATAGCCGGCAGACTTTCGTGGGTCTTGAAGTTGTCGCCTGCCTCGGCAGCGACTGAAGACTTCTCCGAGGCGACAATGCTGGTAAACGAGCCACGGACATCAGCGAGTTTTTCGACAGCCTGGGAGCCGATCTGTGATTGGAGTGCGAGGGCGTTGAAGCGGTGGGGAAAGAGACCCTTGCCCCACATATTGCCGATGCCCTGAGCGGTAGCTTCCTCCATGGTGACAGCATAGAGGTGACGCTGCCTGGCGGGTGCTACATCGCCACGCCGGAACATGAGCATGATCTGGCGTTCGGTCAGTTGGCTGACGGGATCGGTGGAGATATCGAAGCCGCTGGCGGGGTGCTGGCCTGTGAGCTGTTTGGCATCGTGGGCCCAGGCAAAGCGGTAGAGAGCGTCCCAATCCTGCAGCGCGGCATAGGCACCCATCATGCCGCCCGCTTCGGCCCGATGCTGGTTGGGCATACAGAAGTTGTACTCGGTAATAATGAAGGGCTTGCCGAAGATGCGGGTCGGGGCCTTCATGATCGGGACCATGTAGGTCGGGTTGTTTTCGCGCAGGATGCTCTTCTGGTTGTAACGGGAGGGCAGCCAGTGACGGTCGGGGTGGTCGGCGTACTGGTGGTTGTCCACGACATCGAGCGTTGCGCGCTCAAACGTCTGGGCCATGGTATCCCACCAGTTGCTGCCGCTGATGAGGGCTTTGACACCGTTGGCACGCAGAAACTGCTCGATCTTACGGTTGGAGGCGACCTTGACCTCGGTCAGGTACTGAGCCTTGAGTTGCTGTTCGGTCCGGTCGTAGGCAGGCTGACGGGTACGCCAT
>CAZMGQ010000165.1:0-5394 GCA_964565855.1 uncultured Lentisphaerales bacterium
CCCGGTCGGCAAGGACTCCCTCTCCATGCGGACGACGTGGCAGAGTCCGGACTCTGCCACCCATCGCCAGGTCTCGCCGCCGTCACTCGTGGTGACAGCCTTCGCACCGGTGCCGGATGTTTCACGCTCTGTCACGCCCGATCTCAAGCCGGGGGCTTCACGCCTGCTGCTGGTCGATCTCTCACACGGCCGCAACCGCCTCGGCGGCAGTATCCTCGCCCAGGCCTACGGTCAGCTCGGCAACGTTACCCCCGACGTCGATGATCCGGCGGCCTTTGCATCCTTCTTCGACACAATCCAGGAGTTGCTCGCTGCTGGCAGAATCCTGGCCTATCACGATCGTTCCGACGGTGGCGCAGTCGTCACACTGGCCGAAATGGCCATGGCCGGCGGTCGCGGGGTGGATGTCCGCTTCCCGGCTGCCAGCGACCCGTTGGCGGCACTTTTCAACGAAGAGCCCGGTGCCATTCTGCAGGTTTCGGAGCGCAATCTGGAGCAGGTGCGCCTGACCTTCGCCCACAACGGTCTTGGGGCCTCGCTGCACGAGATCGGCCGTCCGACCGAGGACCGCCAGTTCCGTGTCACGGTCGGGACTCTGCCACAGGTCGCAAGCGACCTCATGCAGCTCCGCCGTCTCTGGAGTTCCACTTCGTACCAGTTGCAGCGGCTGCGCGACAATCCCGCCACTGCCCGTCAGGAGTACGACCACATTCTCAATGAGTCCGATCCCGGTCTCAACTTCACACTCACCTACGATCCTGAGCGCGATATCTCCGCCCCGCTGGTGGTCGGGCGCAGCCAGCCGCGCGTTGCCATCCTGCGTCAGCAGGGCGGGCACGGCCATATCGAAATGGCCGCCGCCTTCACCGCTGCCGGCTTCGAAGCTTTCGATCTCCACACGAGCGATCTGACCGCCAATTCCGACCTGCTCCGCAACTGTCAGGGCCTGGCAATCGGCGGCGGCTTCGCTTTTGGCAATGTCTTCGGTGCCGGACGAGCCTGGGCGGGCGTTTTGCGCCACAATACCGCTCTGCGCAATGCCCTGGCGGAATTTTTTGCCCGCACCAGCACCTTTACGCTCGGTACCGGACAGGGCTGCCAGCTCCTCGCCGAACTGCGCGACCTGATCCCCGGTGCCGACGGCTGGCCCGGCTTTGCCGAAAACCAGTCGCGCCAGTTCGAAGCGCGTCTGGCAACGGTCGAAGTGCTTGAGTCTCCCTCGATCCTGTTGCGCGGCATGCGCGGCTCACGCCTGCCGGTGCCGGTTGCGCATGACCGTGGGCTGGTCCGGTTCCACGAGGCTGTCGATCGTTCCGATATCATGCTCAGCCATCGGGTCGCCCTGCGGTATGTCGACAACAGTGGCGAGGCGACCGAATGTTACCCTGCCAACCCCGACGGCTCGGAGAGCGGACTCAACGCCTTTACCACGACTGATGGACGAGTCACGATCATGATGCCGCATCCCGAACGTGCCTTCCGCTCCCTCCAGCTCTCGTACTGTCCGCCCGACCAGTTCTCTGGCGAAGCCGGCCCCTGGCTGCGCCTCTTTCAGAACGCCCGCGCTTTCGTTTCATAGCCGACATCCGGGACCGCAGGGCTCTGTGCCTGCAGCAAGGGTAGGTACGCCTCGCCTGGGACCCCCGAGCTCCAGCTCGGGTCAGGAAGGATAGTGACGGTCACCGAGCCGCCCGTCGTAACATTATCTCACACGAAGGCACAAAGGCACGAAACAAAACATCCAAAATGGAGGGCGGCAGGCCCTTGCCGCCGAATGAAAAAGCAAATAAATCCGCTGTGTCTTTTATCCCTTCCGTTCCAGCGGTTTCGGCGAAACACGCCCTACCTTGTGGCAGAGTGCGGACTCTGTCACGGTAATTTCAGGATGGCCGTCTCGCCTGGGACCCCCGAGCACCAGCTCGAGCCAGAAAAGGAAAGGTAGAGACGGCTCGCCAAGCCGCCCGCCTTTACATTATCTCACCCAAAATCTCAAAGGCACGATCCAAAACGGCTAAAATAAAAACTCAAATACAAGTTGGACAATAGCTTCGCTTTACGTCATTATTGAGTGCCGCTGCGACAGAGGAGGCGGCATCATGAACAAACCGACAGACTTCGATCTTTTGTTGACCAACGGTATTCTGGTAGATGGTTCGGGTAACGACCCGGTCAAGGGCGACATCGCCTTCAAGGACGGACGCATTGCCGCCATCGGTGATCTCAGCGGCAGCCGGGCGGGGCAGAGTCTGGACTGTGCCGGCCTTAACATTGCACCGGGATTTATCGATACCCATACCCATTCCGATGCCTATATCCTGCTCGAACCGGCAGCACCCAGCAAAACCTGGCAGGGTGTGACTACCGAAATACTGGGCCACTGCGGTGCTTCGGCCGCACCTTATTCGATTCCCGAATGTCTCAGTTCCGACTGGCGTACCTTTGAGTATCCCGGCAGTTGGGGCAGCATGGGGGAATACCGGGATCTGCTCGAAAGTCGCGGCTTCGGCCCCAATCTGGTAGCACTGGCCGGACACCGCAATCTCCGTATCGCCGTCATGGGCGTCGAGTCGCGCCCGGCTACAAGGGCCGAAATCAAACAGATGGCCGACCTGCTGGCTGAGTCTTTTGCCGAAGGGGCCTCCGGGTTTTCCACCGGCCTGATCTACGAGCCTTCCAAAAACGCCACGCCGGAGGAGGTCGAAGCCCTCGCCCGAGTGACGCGCGAACATGGTGGCGTCTATACCACCCATATCCGCAACGAATCCTCACGCCTGCTCGAGGCACTCGACGAAGCCATCGACATTGCACGTCAGACCGGTGTCGCACTCCAGATCTCGCACCTCAAAACCGCCGGCCGTGCCAACTGGCACTTCGTCGAAGAGGCTGTCGCCAAGATTAACGCTGCCCGTGCCGCCGGCTTGCGAGTCTATGCCGACCGCTATCCCTACACCGCCTCAGGCACCACTCTCGGCATTCTGCTGCCCAACTGGGCCAAGAAGGACGGCCATGAGGCAATTCTCAACCGACTGCGGGACCCGGCCACCAGAGCCCGCATTGTCGCCGAAATGGATGGCATCAACAATGCCGAACAGCGGGGCGAAATCATCGTAGCCGCGACCTGGTCGGATCAGACGCACCCCTTCCGGGGGCAGAGTCTCTACAAAGCCGCCGCCCAGCTAGGAATGACTGCCGTCGAAGCCTGTCTCTGGATTTTGGAGCAGGACAAGCTGCTGACCAGTGCTTTTTATGTCAGCATGAGCGAGGACAATCTGCGCTACATCTACTCCCAGCCCTGGGTCATGCTCGGATCCGATGGCTCGATCCGCAACACGACCGGACTACTCTCACAGGATCACCCGCACCCGCGCGCCTATGGGGCCAATGCCCGTCTGCTGGCCATGTCGCGCGAGGAGGGCGGTCTCTCGCTGGCCGAAACTGTGCGACGCATGAGTTCTCTCCCGGCCGAAGCTTTCGGCATCGACGAACGTGGCTGGCTCAAAACCGGTTACTGGGCCGATGTCGTGGTCTTCAACGCCGCCACCGTCCGCGACCGTGCCACCTTTGCCGAGCCGCACCAGCTGTCCGAAGGGGTGGAGCATGTCTTTGTCAACGGTCAGGCGATCCTGCAGGATTCCGCCCTGACCGGAAAACTGCCGGGCAAGTGGGTGCAATCCAAAATTATACAGGAATAATGCTAAAGTGTCGTTGAACCCAGGAAAAATCAGCCTGATCGACAGTGCCAGGCAGCCTTATGAAATCGACTGGCAGACCTGGCAACCATCCGAGCGCTGTGTGCTGACGGTGCTTTACGATGCCAGCAACGTACTGCTGATCGACAAACTGCAGGGTTTCGGTACCGGCAAGGTCAGTGTGCCCGGCGGCCGGATTGAGCCGGGCGAGACACCGCTGCAAGCTGCCGTGCGTGAAACCGAGGAGGAGGTCGGCCTTACACCACTCTCGCTCCGCGAAGCCGGCCGTCTCCACTTCGCCTTCACCCATGGCTTTCACATGCACGTTACGGTTTTTGCTACGCAAGCCTGGGAGGGTGACCTCCGCAGCACGGACGAGGCCCGTCCTTTCTGGTGCCGCCGCAGCGAAATCCCTTATGGCCGCATGTGGTCAGATGACCTGTTGTGGGTACCGCTCCTGTTCGAAGAGCGACCCTTCGATGGTCACTTTGTCTTCGAGGACAACCTCAGCCTCTGGCACCAGATCCACGCCCCCTCGGCTCAGCCAGGGTAGAGTCATCTCGCCTGGGCCCCCCGAGCGCCAGCTCGGGTCAGCTCAGGGTAGGAACGGCTCTCCGAGCCGTCCGCTGCATTTTGCTGTAATACAATTCTTTGCGCGTCTACGGGGCAAAGCCTGCCAGTGTGTGGTTGCCTCGTCCGGGGGGTGCCGGAATAAAGCTCTTGTTGCCACTCTATTGTCAGGGAGACCTGCAACTTGCAAAAGAGCTGAAGAGGCAAATAAATGCTTTTATTTCTGATGACATTTCTGGCTTTGCCAATCATAGCATATACCTTTGGGGTCCTGTTTTTATTGAATATGCCCTGGCGTTCCCCGGTGCCTCATTTTTTAGCATGTGGGGTAACGTTGTGGCATCAGCAGTATTGGCTGGCTCTGATCTTCGGAGTGATCGGTGCAGGGCTCTTGTATTTTGACCCTGAAATGGTGCATGCGCGTGAGACAAACAAGCGCGAGAAACAAATGAAAGAGTATATGGCGGCACGTGAAGCCGAGCTGAAGGAGAGACAACAGGCAGACGCATCTGCCATGCGCCAGATCAATGCAGACCTGGAAAGGCAGCAATCCGAAGCCCGACAACTGAGACAACAGCAGATAAGAGCCTTGAAAGACGAACGCCGTGACTTGGGATTACAGGTTGATGCGCTCAACAAGACGATTCATAAACTGTTAGCCATGGCGAGCGACAGGCCGCAGGTGATGCAGGACGTTCACAAGCTCAACAATCAGATTGTGCAACTCCAGTTACGACGTCAGAAACTCGCACGTCGTATCCGGAAGCTGTCTGCACGTCGGCATGAGTCGAGGGAGTCTATTATAGACCTGGAAAGTTTCCTGTCTGGTATTGCATTTCACAAATAAACACTGTCCGGGAGGCTCTGTTCAGGTCTAGTTTTAAATTAAACTCAGCAATATTTGAAATTAAAAGTCGTTTAATTTGACAAATACCCTGTTTTAAGGGGCAAAAAGTGCTGTTTAAGGCCTTTTTAAGGGGAGCTGGGCGGGTTGGTCAAATGCTTGCAATGGAAGGCTTTACAGATGGCATCTCCAGGAAGTGATTAAAAGCTTGTCAAAAAGGGTGTTTTTGGGGTATCTTTGTTTTTGTCAAGAGACAGAGGGTAAAGAGCGAATTTGGAGCATTTTACGCTG
>CAZMGQ010000166.1:0-5386 GCA_964565855.1 uncultured Lentisphaerales bacterium
AGTCCGGACTCTGCCGCACGGCACTCTGGATGACCGGCTCGGCTTGGCCACGCCGACTATAGTCGGCTCGCAGGATGCGGTCGCTGGTAAGAGATATGAGGGTGATATCGGGTCGGCGACTCATGGGGTGCCTGATCCGATTTTGAGGATGACGGGGCCGTTAGGCCCGTGGCGCAGGGTGATATAGCGGAGAGCGCTGACGGTGACATTGGTACTGCCGCCAGCCGGATAGGCCCGGACTGCGTGGGTTCCGGGCGTGAGACCATCGAGCTGCCAGACGGTGACATTGTTGGTCTGGGAGGTCAGTTCGATTTCACTTTGGCGGATACCACCGTCGGTGGCGTTGGGACCGTAAGCCCGGATGGTCCAAGCTGAGCCGGGGGAGATCCAGTCTTCAGGGAATTCGAGTTTGCCCCAGAGACTGGCGCTGGCCTGTTCGGCCGGGAGACCCACAAAGACATCGCCAGCATAGTGGTCGGAATCTTCGGAAGCGTCGGAGTCCGGCTGGCCATCGGAGCCATAGTGGCCGAAGCTCAAACCACCATCGGCAAGCTGGTTGGCGATGATTGTACGTCCCCAGCCATCGCGCAGTTCTTTGGCACCGACCGGCAATCGCAGGTAGGGGCCGCGCCAGCCGGTGGCGAGCCGGATCTCGGGATCGTTAGCGACATCGCGCAGTTTGTACGGCAGCAGACCGGAGCTGTTGTGCCAGAGTTCTTCGAGACTGTGGGGGTAGCGGCCGACATCGGCCAGAAAGCCAGTGGCGAGGACCGTGCCATCGGGGGCACGACTCTGGCTGTCGCCGATAATGGCGATGCGGATCTCTTCGAGGCTGCGTTGTGAAGTGGTGAAGCGGTGCTGATCCTGTGTATGGGAAAGCTCGCGTGTCGCGAGGGAGGCCACTACAGCCAAGATACCCAGCACAATAACCAGTTCCAGCAGAGAGAAGCCGTTGTTTGAATTTGCTGCAGCGGCTCGCGGGGACGCTCCCCCTCCATAACCTCTTGCTCGCTCTCCATATTTTTTTGTTTGCCCTCCCAAGCCAGATTCAGGCAAGCACTGATTTCTGAAAAGTGGAGGGCGAACCTGTGGTGAGCCGCTTGCGCAATACGAGGCGCATGTTCTTGAGAAAAAACTACTCATGGTGTGGCCTCCTCGTAAATATCGGCCCGATTGAGGAAGAGCACAATATCGTCGCCACGAGCTTCGACTCCGGCACTGTTGCGTCCGGCGAGACGGTCGCGCGGTGTTTGCAGGATGCCGTCGGGGCCGGCCGAGACCAGGCGGGCATAACGCCAGCTACGGGTGCGGGTAATGGTTGGTTCGGCGGTCGATGAGGGGACCTGGAGGACGAGCGGATTGCCCCAGGGGTCGCCGATGGTGGGGTCGCCCGGTTCGCCGTAGGGGCTGGTATCGGTGGTGCCTTCGGGATCGCCCGGCTGACGAAAAAAGCCACGCTCCTTGAATGTGGAGTCGCGCTCGAAACGTTGGTCATCGGCCTCCGGGAAGAGACCTTCACGTTCCGGGAGATTGTTCTGCACTGAAGATGTGACAGTCAGGTAGGGGCCCCGCCATCCCTGACCGGAAGCGGGATCAAAAGCTGGCATGGAGCTGCCGTCGAGCAGGTTGGTATGTACGAGCAGATTTGCCAGACTGAGCAGGGACAGCCTGCCACCACAGACGTAGCGCAGATCGTCTGCCAGCCCCGGGGCATCAGGCGAGCCGACGAGGGCAGAGCGGACGGTCTGCAACTGGGTGCGGGCGGCGGTGATCTTAGCCTTTGTCATCCGGTTGCCCAATTGCGGGATTGCAATAGCGGCAATCACTGCCAGAATGGTGATGACAATGATCAGCTCGACCAGAGAAAAAGCCCGGCGGCCCCGGATCTTATTTGTCGGCAACATCCTGCAGTACGAGCAGCGCATAGGCAGTTACCAGGGCGGGGTCGCCCTCCCAGAAGGTGTTGTCGGTGTTGGTCCAGAAGCCGTCTTCATTCTGTTCGGCAATCAGCTTGGCGGCGAGTTGCTCGCGCCAGGCGATGGCTTCGCCGGCGGGGTTTTTCAGTACGCCGTCGCCACCGAGCAGGTTGAGGGATTTGGCCATGATGACGTAGTAGTAGAAGAGGCCGCGTTTGCCCATGCCGGGATTTTCGGCGACGCTCCAGTGACGTCCGGCCCAGGCGATGGCGGAGCGGACACGCGGATCCTGCGGCCCGACCTGAGCATAGATCATGGCTTCCAGACCGGCATAGGTCATGCTGCCGAAGCCGCGCAGGGTAACCTTGCCGCCTTCGCTGGTGGTGGTGCCGTCACGCTCGCCGGCCGACTCATAGCCGAAGCCGCCGACATTATCGGCATCAGCAGCATCCTTGTTCTGCAGCTTTTCGACGTAAGCCAGGGCTTTTTCCCACTGCAGATCGGCGCGTTTGGCATCGGCGGGACGCTTGTCCTCGGCAGACTGGGTAACGCGCATGGCCATCATCGCCCAGCCGGTGTTACTGAGGTCGGCCCGGTCGCGCTCAGACTGGCCGGGCACGTTGTAGCCGAAGCCGCCGGCATCGGGCGAATCACCCTGAACCTGGGCACCGACCATGAATTCGCGAGCTTTGAGGATAATGGGGGCATACTTTTCGGCATCGGCCATCTGGAGGCCGATCATGCAGATGGCGGTGTTGTAGGTCGAGAGTCCGCCTGTGCCGCGACCGCCGGTGGGAACCTTGTAGATACCGCCGTCCGGCTGGGCAAAACCGGCGATGAAGCTGGCAGCTTTGTCAGCCGCTTCCTTCATATCTTCGCGCTCGCTCTTGGCCATTGCCCAGAGACCGAGGGCTGAAAGAGCGGGGTAGTTTTCGTCCGACCAAGAACCGTTTTTCTTCTGATTGGCTTTGAGCCAGGCGAAGCCTTTATTGAGGGCCGCCTTGGCTACTGGATCAGGCTCAGCCTGTGCGAATGTGGCAAATCCCAGCAGACCCAGTGCGAGGGCTCCGGTGAGAACATGGCGCGATATCATTTTCATCGAGTAATCTCCTGATTTGTTGACCGGACGCTTATTATAAGGTACGGATGCAAAAACTACACCATTAATAAGAAATGGTGTACATAGGGATAAACGCCGCCGGAGGCGATTTGGTTCACCTCGAAATTGCGAGAGGCTCGCCGCAGATTCTCATCGAAATGGGCTGAGCGAGGTTTGTTGCGGAAGCTGTGGCAGAGTCCTGACCTGCCATAGTCTGTAATCTGGCATTTGCTTTGCGAGATTATGGTTTACTGATAAAGCGGCATCGGATAAGACGTGCACTGCATCATGCCCATTGTGACCGAACCAAAGAAGGAGTTGGCAACTGATCCGTTTAATTGTATGCTGAGAATTATGAATGGGACCGGTTATACCCGTAGAATCAGAGCCACTTCGGAGCGGGCTTCTCTGACCCGGTTTGCGAGGTTGGGTATTTTCTTTGTGGCAGTGTCCGGACTCTGCCTCGCACCGCCTATGGTGCGGGGCTGGACGCTGAACGTCAAACGTCTCGATAAACCGGTACATGCTGATGGGGAGGCTTCGCAGGATAAAGCCATTCCGTCGCAGGCTGCCGAGAGGCTCCTCGACTTTACCGTTACGATTACCGCCACGACCAGCGCCACCAACAACGTCCAGATAGCCTTCGGGCGCGACAGTAACCCGACGGATGGTGAATTGGCCGCCGAAGAAACGGACTTGATTATCGGTTGGGATCGGGGTGCCTGGTTTATACGTCCCCGTGGTCTGCGTGAACGTTATGAATACATACCTTCCGATGGCGGCGAGACTCTTAAGGAACGGACTCTCAAGCTACGGATCGGGATTGCACGGCACGATACTCCGGTGGAGCTAACGCTGGAAGACGAAGCGGGGGTATTCAGCTTCCCCGGTTTGAACCTCGACCCGCTGCCCGACTGGATCAACTCGATCGGCTGGGACCTTCTCAGAGTCACCGTGAGGGGACGTGATCCCCGCGACGAGGATATCGTCGTCCGTTTCGGTGCCGATGGCACGGTAATTATAGTGAGGTAAATGCCGATGTCAGGACTCGTCAGGATCGCGGAACTCTACACCCTCACCTTCTGGGTGTTCCTGATCCTGGCTTTTGTCGTCTCACTCGGATCCCTGGTTTATCACCATCCGCTGATAAGGCATCTCAAGAGGATACTGGGGGAACGTCTGCGTGCCCTCTCTCCGGTGGGCCGTCTGTTGGCCCTGGTGCTCCTCTCCCTCTCCATCGTCTGGGGCAGCACCAAACCCGGCAGACAAAGTTCCTCCAAAGCGTCCGCGGCGCCCGCCGGACCGTCCGGCACCGTGCCACCGTGCCTCAGTATAGAACAATATCGGGCCGGATTCGCCCTCACGGGTATCACGACCAACAGCAGCTTTGTCATAAGCGTTCCCACCAACGCCGTGACGCATCTACCCTGGACAGCTTACGGTCTCGCCGAAGACACCTTCTGGCTACCGGCAACCAACTGGAGCTTCATCCTCGGCACCAACCTCGTTGAAGGTCTACACGTCTCAAGCAGCGGCACGGTCTCTTTCGGACGCCCCAAGGGTTCACCCCGTGCCTGCTCATTACCCGACGGCAGCGAACTCGACTTTCTGGCGCCCTTCCAGACCTCCTTCGGTATAGTTCCGCCGGAGGGACACTTCTGGCACGTCGTCACCCCCGGCGGGAGTCTATTACTGACCTGGCAGGATGTCTATCTCAACCGCAAAAGCGACTGGCCTGTCTCCTTCCAGCTCGAACTCCATCCCGGTGGCGACTTCATCTACCGCTATGACCTCTCGGGTCTGCCGGATACGGAGCTGCCCTCTGCGGCGACCAACTTCGTAATTGGAGCCCAGCATAACCTCGGTGGTGAGACCTATAGCCTCTGCAATACCGATACCGTTCCCCACGGGCTTGAATTACACTGGCGCGCCTTCGGTCTGCTAGATCCAGCGCTCGACGATCACGACGGTGATGGCCTCTCGACCTGGGAGGAACTATTTATCTACGGCACAGATCCGGGTAACCCCGATAGCGATTATGACGGCCTATCAGACGGACTCGAAATCAGCCTCGGCCTCGACCCCCTCACCCCCGACAGCGACGGCGACGGCCTGGTCGATGGCAGTGACCCCGACCCGTTCAATCCGACCAGTCTCGAAGACCTCGATGGCGACGGTATCCCCGATGCCTACGAAATCTGGCGCTTCGGTTCGACCGCTGCTGTTAATTCGCTGGCGATAGACATCACCAACAACGGTTTCCCCCTGGCGACTGAGATCGCCGCCGGACTCGATTCGTTCGCCCTCCCCGCTGACCCGCTCTTCCCGACTAACCGGCTGGTGGCACTGCCGCTCTTCGAGCCCTTTGCCG
>CAZMGQ010000167.1:0-5366 GCA_964565855.1 uncultured Lentisphaerales bacterium
TCGGAAAACGTGGCGTCAGATTGGTTCGTACGCAAGGCGGAGTGCTCCTCGCCAACTCGTGTTTGCGAGGGGCACGAGAACGGGAACGACGGCTATATCCACACACCTGCTGCCATACCGTGCCTTGACGCAGCCCTGTGGCTGTGGCACTGTAACCGGCAATGCAGCACCAGGCGCACCAGGCAGATATTTACGAATCACACACCGCCGAATCGCTGGGCACCCTCCCCGCCCTGCGCCTCTTCCTGCGTACCCTCAAAACCTACCGCGCCCAGATAGTCCTCAACATGCACCAGGACTGGGCCGACACCTATCGCGGCTCCTACCTGACGCTCCTCTGGGCCATCCTGATGCCGATCGTCCCCATGTCGGTCTTCATGGTACTCGCCCGCATGCGCGTCTTCCAGGCCGACGACCGCTTTCCCGCCGGTGTCTATATCGCCGCCGGCATCACGATCTGGATGCTCTTCGCCGAAACGATCACCATCACCATCAATGCCGTCCGCGGTCTCAGCCACTCTCTCGCCGATGCCCAGACCCCCCTGATTGTGCCGCTCGTTTCCAAATATAGCATGCTCTTCTCCGATACCGCCATCCGCCTCGTGGCTCTCGTTATCTGGGTGCTGATCGAGGGCGTGCCCTTCCGCTGGCCGATGCTGGCATTTCCGCTGCTCTTCCTGCCGATGATCGCCTTCAGCACGGGCGTCGGCATGGTCCTCGCCACCTTCAACATCGTCCTGCCGGATATTGACCAGCTCACTGGCATGATCCTGCGCTATGCCATCTTCTTCAGCTATGCCTTTTTCCCCCTGCCCGACACCGCTTGGGTACGCGCCTTCAACGTCTGGAACCTCCCCGGCATCTTCATCGTCAACATCCGCGAAATCCTGATCCTCGGCCACTGTTCCCAGCCCGTCGCCTTCGGCGTCGCCTGTCTGATCGGCTTTCTGGCTTTCGCCTTCGGCATCCGCACCTTCTTCCGGCTCGAACCTCGCATTATCGAAAGGCTGTGACTTGACCCCCACCCTACAGCCTCCGCCTCCGGCCACCCTGCCCCCCCTCATCGAAGCCAGCCACGTCGGCAAAAAGTTCGCCATGCGCTGGGCTGATGCCCGGCGCTACGGCATCCGCGACTTCGCCCGCATCACCTGTGGCCTGCCCCGCCACAATTCCTTGCGCCGGGGCGAGTTCTGGGCTCTCAACGATGTCTCCTTCTCCGTCAAACGCGGCGAAAGCCTGGCTGTCCTGGGTCGCAACGGTGCCGGTAAAAGCACCCTGCTGACCCTCATGACCGGACGCATGCTGCCCGATGCCGGCCAGCTCGTCATCCGGGGCCGGGTCGGGGTCCTGGCCGTGGGCAGCTTCGGCTTCCGCCCCGCCCTGACCGGCCGCGACAACATCTTTCTCAAGGGGATCACCCTCGGCATCTCGCGCCGCGAACTGGCGCAGCTCGTGCCCGACATCATCGACTTTGCCGAACTGGGCGAGTTCATCGATGCCCCGCTGCGCACCTACAGTGCCGGCATGGTGGCGCGGCTCGGCTTCGCCATTGCCATCAACGTCCAGCCCGATATCCTCCTGGCCGACGAGGCCCTCAGCGCCGGCGACGAAGCCTTTGCCCAGAAGTGTGCCGAACGTGTGCAGGAGCTGCGTTCACGCATGACTCTGGTTATCGTCACACACGATTCCGAGTTCGCCGCTCAACTCTGCCAGAACGCCCTCGTGCTGCAACAGGGCCGCATCGCCTATTCCGGCACAGCCCGCGACGCAGCCGACTTCTATGCCGGCAGCCTGCGCAAGGGCGGATAACAGGGAGGAAGCGGGCCAAACCCGACAGTATCAACCACCAAGACAGAAAGTTCAGACATGAAACTGGCAACTACTACCGGAGACTTCGGCGGCTTTACGCAGAGCCTGGCCGAGAACGTGGCTTTTTTTGAAGGCACCGGCTTCCGTTATCTCGACCTCAGCCTCTACCGTATGATTTATGAGGGATCGCCGCTGCTGACCGATGAATGGGAACGCTGGACGGCTGAGGGAGCCGAGGCCGCAGCCGCACGTGGCTTCAGCTTCTGTCAGTCTCACTCGCCCGATGGCGACATGCATCAGGAAGGCGAAGGCTTCGACATCTTTCTGCATGGGACGATCCGCTCGCTGGAGGTCTGTGCCAAGCTCGGCATCCCGCACATTGTCGTTCACGCCCGTGACATCGGCGGCTATCCTTCGCGCGAAAACCGCCGGCTGAATCTGGAGCGTAACCGTCGTTTCTTCGAAAAACTCTTCCCCACCATGGACAAGACCGGGGTACGGGTGCTGCTCGAAAACACCTGCGACAACCACGCTCCCACGCCGCAGGAGAACCGGCGCCACTTTCCCGCCACGGCCGCCGAACTGCTGGAGCTGCAGGAGTTTCTGAACCATCCCCTGCTCGGAATCTGCTGGGATACCGGCCATGCCCACATGCAGTCCCTCGACCAGTACGACAGCATCATGGAACTCGGCTCGAACCTGAAGGCGCTGCACGTGGTGGACAATCGGGGCGACGACGATTCCCACACCGCCCCTTATCAGGGCTCGGTCAACTTCGACTCAGTCATGCAGGGTTTGCTCGACAGCGGATATCAGGGCTTTTTCACCTTCGAGGCGATGAATATCCTCCACAACAGCAACTCCTGGCCTCACTATCGCAAGGAATGGATCTACCGTGGCGAAAAGGTCGAAAAGCTGGCCATCGTACCGCTCGAACTCAAGCGTCAGGCCATCGCCCTGCTCTATCAGATCGGCAGACATATCCTCGAAACCTACGGCTGCTACGAAGAATAAACCAAACCAACACACAGAAAAACCTGCTGCCAGACTGGGAACGCAGGGCTCCGTACCTGCTCAAAAAATAAATAACCGCTGAAAACGCGGAACTGGCGTGGGAATTAAACCGCCAAGACGCCAAGAGGGGAAAAATTGTATAACAGACATTCTTGTCTGTTCAGAGAAAGCGAAAAGAAACACAAAAAAGAACAGTCGCCAGCGGTAGGGCGTGATCTCCGAGCGCGCCCACGCCAACACTGGGACCGCAGGGCTCCGCACCTGCAGTATGGGCAGGTTTGTTCTTGGAACAAAACTCAAGTACTACCTTGAATTTGCGCTGACGATGCGAGGCGGGCACTGTTGATGAAATTCAAACATTTTACGCCTTTGAGTGCGGGAAACTCCTCTCCCGCATAAATCAAAGCCGGTTGCGCAGCATTTTTTTCCACTTCGCAGAAGTGGCGTACCGAACGGGTAAAGTCGGGATGCAGGGTCATGGCCGATTTAATCTCAATGGGTCTGAGTTGCCGGCCTTCTTTGATAATCAGATCTATTTCGAAGCCCTTGCTGTCTCTCAAAAAGAAGAGGTTGGGCTCCAACCCCAAGTTGAGGCGGGTTTTCAAAATCTCGGCTATGACCATATTTTCGAAAAGGGAGCCGCGCAAAGGATCGCGCGAGGCCTGCAGGGAGTTCTCTATACCAAGCAGAGAAGAGGCCAATCCCACTTCAACAAAATAGAGCTTTGGACTCTTGATCACACGTTTTCCGATATTGGTGAAATAGGGCTGCAAGCGAAATACAACAAACGAAGCTTCCAGCAGAGAAATCCACTCCCCAATGGTTGTGCTGCTGACTCCAACTTCTCCCGACAGTCCGCTGAGATTCACAACCTGTCCCACACGTCCGGCCAGGAGGGCAAGAAAACGCTCAAAAGCCGCCAGGTTGCGAATTTGCATGAGCTGCATCAGATCACGCTCAACATAGGTACGCAGATAGTTGCGATAATAAACCGTCGGGTCCAGTGCCTCGTCATACAGTTTCGGCATAAATCCGCGCCAGAGCAGGTCGTCGCAATTTAAGTCAGCATCTGTGGCGACAATTTCCTGTATCGAGAGTGGCATCAAAGACAGCAATGCCGTGCGCCCTGCCAGCGACTGGCTGACCGTCTGCTTGAGGGTAAACTGATGGCTCCCGGTGAGTATGTATGCTCCCTTCTGCCGGGGTGCTTCATCGACCTTGACCTGTATGTACGATGCCAGTTCCGGGACACGTTGAATTTCATCAATTATCAATGGTGCCGGATAACGTGCAAAAAAACCGTGTGGATCACTCTCGGCCAAGCGTCTGATATCGGGCTGCTCCAAATTGGCATAGGAATGATCGGGAAAACAGCTCCGCACGAGGGTGGTCTTGCCCGACTGTCTGGGACCGGTAAGCGTGACTACGGGATACGACGCAGCCATTTCCCTGAGTGTTGCCAACATGTCACGTGCAATCATAATCGTGCCTCCCGCCAAAATGCCTTCTTCGGACAAGTAAGTTAGCAATTTTTGGAACAAAACTCAAGTACTACTTTGGATTTGTGCTAAAAAATGAAATTTTGTGGCGAAGTTTTGAAAAACTGGGGAAACACAAAGTCCTAACGAACGACACACTGGAGGGCGAACCGGTGGTGAGCCGCGCCGACCCGCGACGCGCGCCCCACGAGGCGCGGTGTTTATGAGACGCTGTCAGACCTGTCCGACAAACGCAGCATATACGAGTGCCATGGTGCAAGTACGGCCAACACTAGGACCGTAGGGCTCCGTACCTGCAGCATGGGTAGGGCAGCGCTCCTTCCCGCACTTTCTGCGGTTTAATAATCTCCCTCTTCAGCCCTAGTCTGCGGTCGTGACTGGCATGTGGCGTGGATGGCAATGCTCTCCAAACACTCGCCTGACAGTATTTTGTTGCATGTAAACATAAACTGCTATAACCTACCACTATCTTTGGTTATATAACCAAGCTTTTTGGTTTTACTGGAAGGTCAAGCGCTGGAGCCATCACTGGGATCATTAAGCGCTGAGCGTAGCCTGATGTTTATTTTTGCTCGCGGACAGGGATATGCGAGTGAAATCGCCGCTTTTTTTGATATAAACTTGTACGGAATACAGAGGCAGTTGGAGAAATTTGAAAATGGTGGAGTTTTGATCAGTAAAACACTGGGTAGAACAAGGATGTACAGCTTTAATCCCCGCTATGCCTTTCTTAAAGAAGTTCGCTCTTTGTTGGAGAAGGCATTGGGTTATTATCCAAAAGAAGAGAGAGAACGGTTGATTATGGTTCGCCGTCGTCCCAGACGAAAGGGAAAACCACTATGAAGCCAGTCGCTGAGATGAGCCGTCTTGAATTAGCTGCCTTCATATCCAATACGTTTAAAAACCACAATATTGATATCGTGCTGTCCGGCGGCTCTTGCGTATCCATATCGAGAAAGCTGGACATGTTTTTAGAGATTAAACAGAAATTCCTAGACCACAAATAAAAAACTGCGGGAGACTTTGCTCTTCTATGCGCACGTT
>CAZMGQ010000168.1:0-5303 GCA_964565855.1 uncultured Lentisphaerales bacterium
GTATTGAAGAGCTGGTGGCTGCCAAAGATCGCTTCAAGGGACGCATTGTCGGGATCGATGCCGGTGCCGGTGTGATGGGCTGTGCCGAAGAGGCAATCAAAGAGTATGATCTGGGCTATGAGCTGGTGGCTTCGAGTGGTCCGGCCATGACTGCGGCTCTCAAGGGAGCGATCGACAAGGAAGAGTGGGTTGTAGTGACAGGCTGGGCTCCGCCCTGGAAGTTTGCCCGTTACGACCTGAAGTTCCTGGCTGATCCCAAAGGTGTGTTCGGCGGGTCCGAACGGGTTCAGGCGGCTGCCCGGATCGGCTTTGCTGCTGATTTCCCCGAAGTGGCGGCAATCCTCGGTCGACTCAAGTTTGACAGTACACAGATCGGTTCACTGATGGATGAGATGGAAAACGCCACCGCCGGTGAAGAAGCCGCTGTCCGTGCCTGGATGGAGGCAAACCGGGAGCTGGTCGAGAGCTGGCTCAACTGATCAGGCTGCGGGGGCGGCATCGTCAAGAGACTGCGGACGGCGCAGTGGAATCTGCATGGCGCAGATCGAGTTGGCAATTGCCATCGCTGCCGAAAGTGAGAAGAGGGTACCGACCCCCCAATTAAGCCAGACCCAGCCGCCGAGCGGGGCGACGATAATCGAGATCAGGTGATTGATCGAGATACCGGTCGAAAGGGTAGAAGTCATTTCATCGTGGTTTGATGCAATATCGCGCACATAGATATTGGTCGCCATGGAGGTGGTGCTGATCAGGGCATCGAGCAGAAAGTTGGCCCGGACAACCCAGAAGGCTGTCTGGTAAGAGAACCAGTCACCGGCATAGCCGTAGAGCAGACAGACAAAGAAGAGGATGATCGTGTCGTAGAACATCACGGCGCGGTAGCCGACCTTGTCGGTCAGTCTGCCGACCAGCGGACTGGCGACCATATTGATCACGGCACTGGCACCCATGAGGAGCGCCATCTCACCAGTTTTGACACCGTACAGCTTGATCAGCACAAAGGGGCCGAAGGTGAAGAAAACCTGTTTGCGGGCACCATAGAAGAGTTCGAGCCCGTAGAAGAGGTTGAACTTGCGCTTGAAAAGCAGGCGCGGACGCTGCGAGGGGATGTGTGGCGCATAGCGCGAAAAACTGCAAGCGAGGGCGATGGCAACCAGGCAGAAGATGATGATCCAGACGATATTGTAGAGACTGGCCCGATGGGATTCTCCCAAGAACCGCAGACCGAGCATGAAGAGCGCCGCCACGATCAGGTTGCCAGCCACCAGACCGGCATGCATGGCCGAGGAGATCAGTCCGAGCGCCGAACCGAGCCGGTCCTCACGGGCAACCTGCATTGTGATGGCATGGCGTACCGGCATGGTAAGGTGTTCGCCCGTGCTCCAGATCATGATCATGATCGTGGCCACAACCAGATTGGAAGGGACGCAGAGGGCGATAGCACCGGCCATGGCGATAATGGTGCCGAGCCGGAAGATGCGCCAGTCGCTCATCCGGTGGAGCAGGGCCAGCACAACCACCAGCAGCAAACCCGGCAGCTCGCGGAAAAACTCCAGCAGACCACGCTGAAACTGGTTGATACCGTGGATATCGACCAGGTAGTTGTTGAGCGCCGAAGCGAAGCAGCCCATGCCGACACCCCAGAAGATCATGCTGACAAAAAAAGGCGCCGCGGCTGACTTGGGTTTGAAGGTGCGGAAAAAAGCCGTGCGGATCCAGTTGCTCATGGGGCAGTTCCGGAAGAAAGATTTAAGGCGGCTGGTTGGAGGCCACCCGGACAGTGGTAGTTAAAATAACCCCCGTGACGACATCATCTGTTGCCGTCACGGGGTGCTTTGGAGTCAGGTATTCATGCCTGACCCGGCTCTTCAGGCCTCGAAGGGTTCGAGAGCGGCCAGTTTCGACAGGAGGTCGTACTTGGCCCGGTAGGACTGGTCGGCTTGATCGAACATGCTTTCTGCGTCTTCGTTCAGCCGCAGGAGCTGACGGAAACGGTTTTCGACCTTGGCCTGTTCGGAGAAGTGAACCGATGGGGCGCGGCTGTCGAGCTTCAGCGGGTTTTTGCCTTCGGCCAACAGGGCCGGGTTGAAGCGGTAGAGCGGGAAGTGTCCCGAATCGACTGCCAGCTTCTGGTTGTCGATCCCCGTCGTCATGTCGATTCCGTGTGCGATACAGTGCGAGTAGGCAATGATCAGCGAGGGACCGTCGTGAGCCTCGGCCTCGTACATGGCGCGGACGGTCTGTACGGGGTTGGCTCCCATGGCGATCTGGGCGACATAGATGTTGCCATAAGTCATGGCAATCATTCCGAGATCCTTTTTGCCGAGCGGTTTGCCGCTGGCGGCAAACTTGGCAACGGCTCCCAGCGGGGTGGCCTTAGAGGCCGGACCGCCGGTGTTGGAGTAAACCTAGGTATCGAGCACCAGCACGTTGACATTGCGGTCCGATGCCAGCACGTGGTCGAGACCACCGTAGCCGATATCGTAGGCCCAGCCGTCACCACCGATAACCCAGACGCTCTTGTTGACCAGATAGTCGGCCAGGGTCATAAGCTGTTTTGAGCTGGAGCAATCGCAGCCGGCGATCAGGTCCTTGAGCTTGGCGACCCGTTCACGCTGGGCTTCGACAGCCTGTTGCGTATCCTGGTCGGCGTCCTTGATTTCGACCGCCAGTTCTTTCAGCTCTGCCGGGCAGTTGTCGGCAGCGGCGACGCTGTCGAGCAGTGCCAGGGCATTTTCCTGGAACTTGTCGGCCGTCAGGCGCATACCGAAACCAAATTCGGCATTGTCCTCGAAGAGGCTGTTGCTCCAGGCCGGACCGCGACCGTCTTCGTTCTTGGCGTAGGGGGTTGTGGGCAGGTTGCCGCCGTAGATCGAGGAACAGCCTGTCGCGTTGGCGATAACCATACGGTCGCCGAAGAGCTGCGTCAGGAGCTTGATATACGGGGTTTCGCCACAACCGGCACAGGCGCCGGAGTATTCGAAGAGGGGACGGCGGAACTGCGAGCCGCGGATGCTCGAAAGGTTGAGCAGGGCAGGATCGACTTCCGGCAGGTCGAGGAAGAACTGGTAGTTCTCGGCCTCGGCTTCGCGCAGCGGAATCTGATCGACCATGTTGATAGCCTTTTTCGTGGGATCGGCCTTGTTCTTGGCGGGGCAACGATGGACACAGGCTCCACAGCCGACACAGTCTTCGGGTGCTACCTGGAGGGTGAACTTCAGGCCGGCAAACTCCTTGGTGCGGGGATCGGCGCTCTTGAAGGTCTCAGGAGCCTTGGCCAGGAAAGCCGGATCGTAGACCTTGGGACGAATCGCCGCATGGGGACAGATCAGCGAACACTGGGTGCACTGGATACAGGTATCGGGATCCCACTCGGGAATCCGGTGGCCGATGTTGCGCTTTTCGTACTGGGTGGTGGCGGTCGGCCAGGTACCGTCTGCCGGAATGGCACTGACAGGCAGGCTGTCGCCCTTCTGCGACATGATCACGCCGGTGACATCGACGACGAACTCGGGGGAGTCCGGCGCGACGGGGGGCGGCATCTTGAACTTGCCAGCCGGTGCGGCGGGAACGGTGACCTCAGCGATGGCATCGCGGGCACCATCGATGGCGTCCCAGTTGAGCTTGACGATGGCCTCGCCCCGATGGCCATAGGCCTTCTGGGCGGCAGCTTTCAGATATTCGATAGCTTCGTCTTCCGGCAGGATACCGGCGATCTTGAAGAAAGCTGTCTGCATGATCGTATTGATGCGTGAGCCGAGACCGAGCTTGTCGGCCAGGCTGACGGCATCGACCACGTAGAAACGCAGTTTTTTGTCGATAATCTGCTGTGCAATCTCGTCGGGCAGGTTTTCCCAGACCGTATCGGCACCGTAGGGGCTCGCCAGCAGGAAGACGCCGCCTTTCTTGATGTTGGCCAGCATGTCGTACTTTTCGACAAAGCTGAAGTTGTGGCAGGCCACAAAGTCGGCATTGGTACAGAGGTAGGGACTTTCGATCAGCTCTTTACCGAAACGCAGGTGCGAGACGGTGATAGCACCGGCCTTTTTCGAGTCATAAACGAAGTAACCCTGAGCGTTGTTGGGGGTATCTTCACCGATGATCTTGATCGAGTTCTTGTTGGCACCGACTGTGCCGTCGGAACCCAGACCGTAAAAGATGCATTCCTTGCGATCATCGTGAATGATCAGGAAGGAGGGATCGTAATCGATACTGGTACCGGCAACATCGTCGTTGATACCGACGGTGAAGTGGTTCTTCGGCTTGTCCGAGGCTGCGTTGTCGAAGACACCCTTGACCATCGCCGGGGTGAACTCCTTCGAGCCGAGACCGTAGCGGCCGCCCAGAATGGTCGGGTATCCTTGGTGGATCCACCAGCGGTTCTGCATGGCTTCACCGATTGCCGTACGGACATCCACATAGAGCGGATCGCCGACTGCGCCGGGCTCCTTGGTACGGTCGAGCACGGTAATGCTCTTGACGCTTTCGGGCACGGCTTTGGCAAACGCTTCAACGTCAAACGGACGGTAGAGGCGAACGACGACGACGCCCAGCTTGGCGCCCTCGGCGTTCAGTTTGGTTACGACTTCGCGCACGGTCTCGTTGCCGGAACCCATGACGATCACGACATGCTCAGCCTCGGGGTCGCCGAAGTAGTCGAAGAGCTTGTACTGGCGGCCGGTCAGCTTGGCAAATTTGTCCATCTGCTGCTGGACGATTCCGGGCGTGGCCAGGTAGTAGGGGTTGACAGTCTCACGTCCCTGGAAAAAGACATCCGGGTTCTGAGCCGTACCACGCAGGACGGGGCGGTCGGGTGTCAGGGCACGTTCGCGGTGGGCAAAGACGAGTTCGTCGTCGATCATCGCCCGGACTGTTTCGAGGCTGACTTCGTCGATCTTCTGGACTTCGTGCGAGGTGCGGAAGCCATCAAAGAAGTGCAGGAAGGGGATGCGCGATTCGAGGGTGGCGGCATGCGAGATGGTCGCCATGTCCATGACCTCCTGGACGCTCGAGGCGGTCAGCATCGCGAAGCCGGTCTGACGGCAGGAATAGATGTCTGAATGATCGCCGAAGATCGAGAGTCCCTGGGCGGCCAAGGCGCGGGCCGAGACGTGGAAAACGGTCGGGGTCAGCTCGCCGGCGATTTTATACATGTTGGGGATCATCAGCAACAGCCCCTGCGAGGCAGTGAAAGTGCTGCTGAGGGCGCCGGTTGTGAGAGCACCGTGTACGGCACCGGCGGCACCGCCTTCGGATTGCATTTCGACAACCTCGGGTACTACACCCCAGAGGTTTTTGCGCCC
>CAZMGQ010000169.1:0-5300 GCA_964565855.1 uncultured Lentisphaerales bacterium
CAGATGATGGCCGACAAACCCCGCCGCGCCTGTCACCAGTACGCGCGGACAGCGCAGATTGTAGGCTGGCGGAGCGGGGTTGCGGTTCATCTCAACTGATTTCGGCGGCGACGCGTTCCATGTCCGCATCGACCATCATGGTTACCAGACCTTTAAAGTCAACCTCGCGCTCCCAGCCCAGCTTTTCACGGGCCTTGGTGGGGTCACCAAGCAGCAGATCGACTTCGGCAGGACGCATGAAGCGCTGGTCGATAACGACGTGATCCTCCCAGTTGAGGCCGACATGGCTGAAAGCCAGCTCGATAAACTGACGCACGGTGTTGGTTTCACCGGTCGCTACCAGGAAGTCCTCCGGCTCGTCCTGCTGCAGCATCAGCCACATCGCCCGTACATAGTCACCGGCAAAGCCCCAGTCGCGCTTGGCGTCGAGGTTGCCCATGGCGAGTTCTTTCTGCAAGCCGTGCTTGATCCGGGCCACGCCATCGGTAATCTTGCGCGTTACAAACTCCTTGCCACGCCGCGGGCTCTCGTGGTTGAAGAGGATGCCCGAAACGGCATAGAGACCGTAGCTCTCACGGTAGTTGACCGTGATATGGTGACCATAGACCTTGCAGACCCCGTAAGGGCTGCGCGGATAAAACGGTGTTTCCTCCGTCTGGGGTACTTCCAGCACCTTGCCGAACATCTCACTGCTCGAAGCTTGGTAAAAACGTGCTTCCGGACAGACACGGCGCATGGCCTCGAGCAGCCGCACAACACCCAGGGCCGTAAACTCTCCGGTCAAAACCGGCTGAGTCCAGGAGGTCGGTACAAATGACATTGCTGCGAGGTTGTAGATTTCGTCCGGCTTCACAGCCTGCACCAGCTCGATCAGCGAAAGCTCGTCCAGCAAATCCGCCTGATGCAGCTCAATCTGGCCCTGCAAATGATCGATTCGCTCAAAATTTTCTGTGCTGGAGCGGCGAACCATGCCGTGCACGGCATAACCCTTGGAAAGAAGAAACTCTGCCAGATAAGAACCATCCTGGCCTGTGACACCTGTAATCAAAGCTGTGCGGGGCATGTAACCTCGTATGACTGATGTTTAATGATATAAATGCTCAACAATCCGCTCACGCGGACTGAATTGCATTATGCCCACAGGTCACTCAGAAAGTCAACCGCTCTGCGCACATACTCTGCCGGGGTTCCGGGCGCCGGCTCCAGCACTGCCGGCAAATCGAGACTGCCCAACTCACGGAAACGCTCGTATTTTACATCGCCGCCGGGCGGCATCAGGTGTGCATCATCCACTCCCACAATATCCTGCACATGAAATCCCGCCAGCAACGGCACCAGCCGCCGCACAATCCCCGGATGGTGGATCAGGCCCAGATTTTCGCGCACCTGCGCATGGCCGAAATCGTGCCACCCGGCCAACGGCGAACCGGCAAACTCCTCGCACAACTGCTGCAGTTCGACTTCGTTGGGCAGGGCATCCGCGCTGGGCAGGTTTTCGAGTGCCAGCTTCACACCCAGCTTCTCACATTCCGGCAACAGCTCATCCAGTGAGTCCCGTAACCGGTCATACACCTTGCCGGCCCGCCGCGTCCGCAGATCCAGCAGTCGGGCCAGCCGCTTCTCGTAGCGCGGCTCATGTCTGCGTCCCGCAGCCGCCATCTGTGCCAACTGCCGCATTTTGCGCCCGACCCGCACCCTCCCCGCATGAAGCACCACAGCCCCCGCCCCCACTTCGGCTGCCAGCCGCACACTCTTCAGGACTTCCCTGACCGCCCGCGCACGCGCACGGGGAGCCGCATCACAGATTGTGAAAAGCTCCGGCCCGCCGGATACAGCTCCCATCGGCACCGGACAATAGGCATGTACACTCACAACCCTGATCGTACCGGCCGTCTGCAACCGCCGCACATCATCGGCCTGCCGGTGTGTCAGGGAGTATCCCAGCTCTATCGCATCCAGCCCCATGGCAAGGATTTCACCCACCATTGCCTCGCCGTCATCATGCTGACGTGAATTCCAGTTGGTCGAAATAGAGAGTTGCATAACGCTTCAAAAACTTTGCTGATTTAAAACAAAAACCCCCGTATGGCTGAACCATGCGGGGGTATTATGAATCATGGAGAGGTGATAAATCAACCACCCATTGCAGCACGACGTGCCAGACTGCGTGCACGGGAACGGGCCCGGGCCGACTTTTTGCGTGATTTCTCGCTGGGCTTCTCAAAGTAACGGTTGGCCCGCACCTGCTTCATCACACCTTCACGATCGAGTGCTTTCTTCAGGCGCCTCAGCGCCCGCTCTACTGCTTCACCTTTTTTAACACGAATTTGTATCATATCAGTCACCCCCTTCGCGACTGTGCCCCGTATGTACGGTTGTGGCTTTCCAGTCGAAGGCAAGCGTCCAACTTATCACATTTTCCGACTGGACGTCAAAAGATATTTTTACGATTTAAAGCTGCGGAAAACTTTGCGGTTACGGCTCGGCATCGCGTGGATATTTGGTGAAATCGTGGCGGGGATGCCAGCCGAGGCGCTCGTGGGTATGGGCAACATCAGCATGTTCCAGCGCATCTGGATGCCCGAGCACGTAAAAGACCTCGCAGCCGAGGTCCGGCAGTCGCAGGGCGGCGTTGGCGGCATCACCGATATCGCGCCGGTCAATAAACTGCCAGTTGACCGTCTCGGCCTTGCGTCCGTATTTGTTGATCATGGTGTCTTCGTCCGTGATATAAGCCGGACGCAGAATCGCTACGGAGATGCCGAAGTTGCGGTGGAAATGTTCGGCCACCGTCTCCTGCAAGCTCTTGGTGAGGCTGTAGATATCACCGCTCGAATGGGCCAGATCACGACGCAGGAAATTGCCGGCTCTCTGGTCGGCCAGCACCACCGAAGTACTCGAAATCAGCACCATGCGCTTGATGCCGGTTTCAACGGCGGCCTGAAAGAGATGTGCCACGCCTTTGACGTTGATATCGAAGGGCAGAGTCGGCACATCGTAAACTCCCGGTGCACGTGGTGCCATGTGGCCGGCAACAATCGCATCCATTCCTGCGGCCGCACTCCTCACAGCCTCCAGGTCACAGACATCGCCAACGATACTTTCGTGCTGGGATTCCTGTGGTATAACATCCATCAGGCGCAGTGTGTGTTCGGCGCCCAAGGTCTGAATCATGCCTTGGCCAAGAAATCCGGCCGCTCCTGTCACCAATACTTTCATATCTGTCTCCTCCGTGAAATTGTTCAGCAGGGACGCAGGTCTTCCAACCGCAGTTGCAGCTCCGGGTCGCCCCAGTAGGTGTTGATCTGGGTTGCAAAGGCAATGTCCATCCGATCCCCTGTCGTAAAACTCTCCATTGCGGCCGGATCGACGTTGAACATGACACCGGTGAACTCCTCTCCGGTGCCGGATTTGAAGGAGAGGCGGAAGTGACGTCCCTCCTTGCCGAGTGGATGTGGTGCCTGCAGCAATGTCACGCCCTGCAAGGCCCAGCGCGGCGAGGGATGTCCGGCGCCACAGGGCTCAAGCGCATCGCTGATCTGTTCATGGAAGCCCACGGTCAATTCCTGCGACTCAACCCACCCGTCGATATCCAACATCGGACGCAAATCCTGTCCGGTCAGTCTGGCGGCACAGGCCGCTCTGAAAGCCGTGCCGAAGGCCGTTACATCCGTAGCTGCCAGTGAGAGACCAGCGGCGGCACGATGTCCACCGTACCGCAAAAGCAGCTGTTCACAGTCGGTCAGCAGCTCCAGCATATCGAGACCTTCCAGCTCGGGGCAACGGGCCGAGCCACGCGCCTCGCCGGTACTGCTGTCGATACAGATCGCCACGGTCGGACGTTGCAACTGCTGACACAGACGTCCTGCGACGAGTCCCACGATGCCCGGATGCCATTCCTCGTGACTGACCACGATCCCGAAATCACGTTCCGGCTCAAACTCCTGCATCAGAGTCTCATAGGCCTCGTCGAAAGCCTGACGTTCAATAGTCTGGCGTTCACGATTTTTTTGATCGAGCTGGTTGGCGATTTCTGTGGCCCGGGCGGCATCCTGTGTTCGCAGCAGCTCGACTGCCAGATCCGGGTTGCCGATCCGTCCAGCGGCGTTGATCCGCGGGGCCAGCATGAAGCCCAAGTCAGAGGAGGTAACGATTCCCTTGAGGCCAGCGGCTGTCTTGAGAGCGAGAAGACCCAGGTGACGGTTGGTATTCAGCAGTGCCAGCCCCGCATGAACCAGAATACGGTTTTCACCACGCAGGGCGACGACGTCGGCCACGGTTCCGAGGGCGACAATCGGCAGCAAACGGCGGATATCAAACAGATGTTTTCCCTCATCGCCACGTGCGAGCATGTGAGCGAGCTTGAAAGCCACCCCTACCCCGGCCAGAGTTTTCAGCCCGGATGGCGTACCAGCCAGATGGGGATTGATGATCGCTGTAGCCTCAGGCAGGGTTTCGGGCAGGCTGTGGTGATCTGTAATGACCAGATCGACTCCCCGAGCCCGACAGAAATCACACCCCTCATGCTGTGAAATGCCACAATCGACCGTCACTACCAGTCCAGTGGTAGGATGCTCGGCAAAGGCCCGCTCGAGTGCGGCCACGGTCAGGCCATAGCCTTCGTCAAGACGACGCGGCAGAAAAACCTCCACCCGTCCGCCAATCGCCGTGATGGTTTCGGCCAGCACTACCGAGGCACAGATGCCATCAGCATCAAAATCGCCGAAAATCAGAATCAACTCGTCGGCGGCTAACGCCTGACGAATGCGGGCGGCGGCTTCAACTACGCCGGGGAGCTGGTCGGGCGGGACCAGGTTGGCGAGTCTGGGTGCAAGATGCGGCTCAGCCACCTCACTGCTGCGGATATCCCGATTCCAGAGAGCGGCGGCCAGTGGCTTTGAGAGCCCCAGCCCCGTGGTCAGAGGCTCAAGCTGGTCAGCGGCAGGTGCAGCGATACTCCAGCGTGTCCTGGGCCAGACGGCTGTGTTTGCCGCCGGCCCACTCTGACTTTTGCGATCCATCTTGCGAATAAAGGTGCCCCGCCCCTGCGGCGGGTTACCATCAGCGCTTGGAGAAGTCGGGGCGACGGTTGCGGTTCCAGGCCAGCATCACCGGGGTGGCGACAAAGATCGAAGACAAGGTACTGGCAACCATTCCGATGACCATCGCCACGGCAAAGTCGCGGATATCGCCCTTGGCGAAAATCAACAGCGAAACGATCGTCAGCAGCGTCGTGACCGAGGTCAGAATCGTGCGGCAGAGGGTCATGTTGATGCAGCGGTTGGCCAGGGTGATAAAGT
>CAZMGQ010000170.1:0-5283 GCA_964565855.1 uncultured Lentisphaerales bacterium
CCTGCTGATAAGGCAGTTACAGGCCGGAATGCCAGTTATCCAGTGTCAACGCTGGCGGCCAACCACTGCATAGTAATATTGGGCTGTAGCCGCCTTTCAGCCTACATGCCCTTGGGGTTTGGCCCGTACTGATTCTCTCCCGGCGTGCTGTCCAGCAGCATAAAGACCAGGACTATGATGCCGCCGACTGCCGGTATGAAGTTGATCAGGAGCCACCAACCGCTGCGCCCGGTATCGTGCAGACGGCGAACAGAAACCGCAATGCCGGGGATGAGGATAGCCAGTCGTGGACGCACTCTCCCGCAAAACAGGGCAGATTTCTGGCTATTCCAAAGACCAGCATGACAGCGAGGCAGAGCCAGGGCACCCAGGGTTTGCGGAACAGGGTAGGACGAACTGCCATAAGAATCAGAACGGGGATCGAGCTGATCAGCAACGGATTTCTGTAGAAAGCAGCCACAAAATGCCCATGCAAAAGCAGATGGATGGCTCTGGCGGAACCACAGCCTGGACAATCCCAACCCGAGAGCAGTTTGACCGGACAGGGCGGAAAGAGCAGGGAGCTGTGAGGATCGAATGCATAAACGATGCACAGTGTCCCGAGAGCCGTCAGCAGCAAGACCAGTTGAACCATGCGTCGTTTCATTATGTATCAGTTCCTAAGATGATCCCGTTATAAATGCGAGAACCAGCGTTACAGCGGAAAACAGCAAATGGAGGACGAAAGAGGCAACAACTACTCCAAAAGACCACCAGGACCAGACTCGGGCTTTTCTGGAGGAGTCCTTCGCCCCTTCAATATCGCCAGCCTGCGCTTTGGAGTTGACCTGGGAGGCATAAATAATTGCCGGTATGCCGAGCGGCATGCAGCAAAACAGGGTCACAAGAATTGCCTGGGCGAGGTAGTTTGGAATGTATTGCGGTGCTGAAGTGTCACCGTCCGCTTTTGGGGGATAGCCGGGCTTGACGCTTTGGGGAACGGCGGGAAGAGGTGGTCCTGAGGCGGTATCGATTTGAATAACTTCGGCAATCGGCTGCCAGTCCTCCATTCCATCTGTCCAGCAGAGTGTATCTGGCGCAATAACCCCCGCTCCGAGCATTTCCCTTATTTTGGACTCAGGAAATGGCCCTGCCTGTCGATCGTTTGAGACTATGTAATACTGTATCATGTCGACATACTCCCGGAAGCTGAAGCGAAATGATAGCATTTGGCGGCAGATTGTCAATTCCGCTCACCGAAACAAACTGCCGCGAGTGCCGTTTTTTGTTTGAAAATGGAACTTTTTCCTGCCCTGACGGCTCTCCACCGGTTCACCTCATTTTAAAAATCAACGGTGCTTGAAAGTATTGCTGAAGGAAGAGCGTTCTCGCGAACCGTAATCTGGCAATTTATTTGCAAGATTACAGATATTCCTTCAACACATATCGGGATTGCTCCGTAATCTGGTGTTTCTTTTGCAAGATTACAGACTAGACCCCACATACCGGATATTACCCATAATCTGGTAATACTTTTGAGATATTAGGGTTGTTCCAGACCAAAGTGTGGTGCAGGACGTCTTGTGGTAGAGTCCTGACATTGCCACAGTCCGTAATCTGGCGATAGTTTTGCAAGATTACAGTTTTATCTGGCTCGAGCTGCATAATCCTGAAATGTGCCATAGGCATTTTTGCCTGTGGTTCCCTTATATGGAGCTGCTCCATGACTGATCCTGAACAGGCAGGAATGCCTGTTATACAATTTTTGTGTCAGGCGGGAGTGTGGTGCAGGGGGCTTGTGGCAGAGTCTGGACACTGCCCCGAACTGTAATCTGGCGATTGGTTTGCAAGATTACAGTTTTATCCGGCTCGAGCTGCATAATCCTGAAATGTGCCATAGGCATTTTTGCCTGTGGTTCCCTTATATGGAGCTGCTCCATGACTGATCCTGAACAGGCAGGAATGCCTGTTATACAATTTTTGTGTCAGGCGGGAGTGTGGTGCAGGGGTCTTGTGGTAGAGTCCTGACATTGCCACAGTCCGTAATCTGGTGATTGTTTTACAAGATTACAGGTTGCCATTCCGGGTAGCATGGGATTGCCGGGAATCTGACGAAACTTTTATCTTCTACTAAAGCGATAGAGTATGTTATAGTGCTGTTTTCCGAGGAGGAACTTATGAGCACCAGACAACAGATAAATCGACATAGTGCCGTGCTGACGCAGGATCGTTCGCAGGTTGGTTCACAGGCCATGCTCTATGGCATCGGGCTGACAGAGGCCGACATGCAGAAGGCACAGGTGGGAATTGCCAGTACCGGCTGGGATGGCAACCCCTGCAACATGCACCTCAACGGGTTGGCATACAGCATCAAGGAGAGCGTTAATGCAGCCGGCATGGTGGGGCTGGTTTTCCACACGATCGGGGTTAGCGACGGTATCTCGATGGGGACATCGGGCATGCGTTATTCGCTGCCGTCGCGCGATATCATTGCCGATTCGATCGAGGACGTGCTGGGAGCACAGCATTACGACGGCTGTATTTCGGTCGTCGGCTGCGACAAGAACATGCCCGGTGCGATCATGGGCATGGGTCGGATAGACCGGCCCTCGATCATGGTTTACGGCGGCACAATTGCACCGGGACGCTGCCACGGCAAGCCGGTGGATATTGTCTCGTCTTTCGAGGCATACGGTGAGTTTGTGGCCGGTCGCTGCAGCGAAAAGGAGATGAAGGAAGTCGTGCGTCATGCCTGTCCGGGCGCGGGAGCCTGCGGCGGCATGTACACTGCCAACACGATGGCCTCGGCCATTGAAACGCTCGGCATGGCTCTGCCTTTCAACAGTTCCAATCCTGCCACCGACGAGGCCAAACAGCAGGAGTGTGCCGCCCTCGGGCCGGCGATGCACCGTCTGCTGGAGCTGGATCTGCGTCCCTCGCAGATCATGACCCGGCGTGCCTTTGAGAATGCGACGACGATCGTGATGGCACTGGGTGGTTCGACGAACGCCATCATGCACCTGATTGCCATGGCACGTGCAGTCGATCTGGTGCTGAAGCTGGATGACTTCCAGGTCATCAGCGATCGGGTGCCATGTCTGGCCGATCTCAAACCCAGCGGCCGTTATGTGATGCAGGATCTGCACGATGTCGGCGGTGTGCCGGCCGTACAGCGTCTGCTTCTCCGCGAAGGTCTGCTCGACGGCAACTGCCTGACCGTGACCGGCCGCACTCTCGGCGAAAATATCGAAAAGGCCGCCGATCTGGCAGCCGGACAGAAGGTGATCGTACCTTTCCACGAGCCGATCAAAGCCACCGGCCACCTGCAGGTTCTGCGCGGCAACATCGCCCCGGATGGAGCTGTGGCCAAGATCACCGGCAAGGAGGGGCTGAGCTTTGCCGGCCCGGCCAGGGTCTTCGACTGTGAGGAAGACTGTATCCATGCCATCGAGGCCGGCGGTGTCAAATCGGGCGATGTGGTGGTGATCCGCTACGAAGGCCCACGCGGCGGCCCCGGCATGCGTGAAATGCTGAAGGTCACCTCGGCGATTATGGGTGCAGGACTCGGCAAGAGTGTGGCCCTGATCACCGATGGACGTTTCTCCGGCGGTACCCACGGTTTTGTGGTGGGCCATATCACGCCCGAGGCCCAGGACGGCGGTCTGCTGGCACTGTTGCAGGATGGCGACCGGCTGACGATCGATGCCGAGACGCGTGAGCTGAGTGCTGAGCTGGATGAGGCGACGATTGCCGCCCGGCACAGTGCCTGGCAGGCACCGGCACCACGCTTTACCAAGGGCGTGCTCAACCGCTATCGCAAGACTGTCTCGACAGCTTCGGAAGGCTGTGTGACTGACCTCTGAGGGTGCGATAATATGGCTTGTGGCAGAGTCTGGACACTGCCACAAGCTGTAATCCGGCAATTTGTTTGCAAGATTACAGATGGCCATCCAGTCTATCACGAGATTGTGGTGTAATCTGGCGTTTGTCTTGCAAGATTATGGTTTTCTCCGACTTGGTCTGGAGAAATTTCCTTAATCTGGAGCTGTTCCAGGGCTGTTTCTGGACAGACAGGAATGTCTGTCATACAGAGATTGGGCTTCGTGCTTTGTTCACGTTCTCGTTCACATTATCGTACACGTCACCGTTCACGACTTCATTTTCGTGTACGGGAGCGTGTACCGCTTCGCTGTGTACGTGTACGGCCTCCAGACAATAGGGGCAGCTTCAGTGGCCGCACCGGTAGCCTCCCCGAACAGGCGGGAATGCCTGTTATACAATCCTTGTACCTGTCTGGAGGGTGTCTGCGTCCTGTTTGCTTTGGAGCGGGGGCTTATGGCATGATCTGGTCATGCGCATTTCCGTTATAACTCCCTGTCTGAACGCCATGCCTTATATTGAGGACATGTTTGCGAGTGTGGCGAGTCAGGCTACGGATGGGCTGGAGATTGAGCACATTGTGCTGGATGCCGGTAGCAGCGATGGCACGCGCAAATGGTTGGAGCAACATGGGTCTGAATCTGCCAGGCTGATTTTTGAACCGGATCAGGGACCGGCCGATGCCATCAACAAGGGGTTGGCTCTGGCCAGTGGCGAGGTACTGGCCTGGCTGAATGCCGACGATCTCTATGCCCCGGAAGCCCTGCGCCGCGTACGCGATGCGTTTGCCGGCGAACCTGATGCGGCACTCTGTTTCGGGCATTGTCCGATTATGGACGAGGCGGGGCGCGAAATTCGGCGGTCGATTACCCGTTTCAAGGAGTTCTGGTATCCGCTGGCGAGCCGCCCCATGATCCAGGCGTTGAACTTTGTCTCGCAACCGGCGATGTTTTTCAGACGCAGTGCGTTTGAACAGACGGGGCCGTTGCGGACGGATCTGAAGGCGGCGTGGGATTATGAGTTTCTGCTGCGGCTCTGGCGTCAGGGCAGGGCGTTGCGGATCAGGCGTCCTGAGCTGGCATATTTCCGCTGGACTCCCTCATCGATCAGCGGCCAGAATTTCCGGCAGCAATTCCGCGAGGAGTACGAAGCGGCGGCGGCGGATGCCGGTCGTTGGGCTCCGCAGGTGATGTTGCACTGGCTGGTGCGCTGGGGCATTGTAGGCATATACAGCCTGATGGCGGCAGGGCGTACGCAAGCCGGAGAAAAGTCCGGGGAGAACTGACCCCGGCTGTGGAAGACTCAGCTTCTCCTGTGTGACCCTTGCTATTGCGGTTCGTGAGGACGTACGTCTTTCATTTTAGTTTTGTCCCCTTGCCTGTCTTGAGCGCAGTTTCAGTATCCGTTTCTGGACAGACAGGAATG
>CAZMGQ010000171.1:0-5262 GCA_964565855.1 uncultured Lentisphaerales bacterium
AGTCCAACGTCGCCCCCAACCCACCCGAAGCCGTCGCCAAACTGCCCCAGCTCACAGCCGGTGGACGGATGGCGATCAATGTCGAATCCGGCAACTTCGGCGGCGTTCCCCAGTCGGACTTCGATAAAGCACTCGACAAAACCCTGCCCGATTGCGGCACCTACCGCTTCGAAAAGATGATCTCCGGCGCCTATCTAGGCAGCCTCGGGCTCAAAGTACTGCACCATGCCGCCGAGGACGGGCTCTTTTCGTCTGCCGCCGCCACCGCCTTGCTGGCGACACGGGAAATTTCCAACAAAGACTTTGACGACTTTGTGGATAATCCCTTCCTGACCGGTACCGCCTTCGACAAGGTACCCTTCACCGATGACGATCGTCGTATCGTTGTCGAAGTCGGCACACCGATCTTCATGCGTGCGGCCCGCCTGGCCGCCGTCAATATCGCCGCCGCCATTCTGCGCGACGGTGCCGGACGTGATCCGCTCTACCCGATCTGTGCCACAATTGACGGCTCGACTTATTACCGGACGCGATCGGCCCAGTTCCGTTCGCGGATCGAAGCCCACCTGCGCGAGATTCTGCACCCGCGTGGGGTCTATTTCGAGACGATCGGTGTCGAGGATGCCCCCATCATCGGTGCCGCCGTGGCCGGGCTGACTGCCTGACCGCCTCGCCCGCTACAAAAACCACCTGGAGGGCGAGGCTGAGCCGAGCCGCCTTCACACGAAGACGTGCAGATCAATGCCTACTCAATCCCGGGACAGCCTCCACATCATCCACGCCACGATCTCCCCTCTCGGTGGTGCCGGGGCTGTCGCCACACGTCTCTACCGGGCTCAGTCTGCCCTCGGCCATAAAACCGGACTGACAACACTTTTTGAACGTCCCTTTCCCCGTTGGGCAGCGGCTCATCCCGGCGTGGCAGTGGCGGCCCTGATCGACTTCCTGCTCGTCCGCAAGAATCGCCAGTCGTCCTTTTTTTCTCTCTGGCGGCGGCAGCACCAGCCCCGTATTGCCCGTCGACTGCGGCAGCACCGGGGCGTTCTGCACCTGCACTGGCTGCCGGGCATGTTGCGTCCGGCAGAACTTTTCGCTTCGCCACCGGCTGCCTCCGCCCTGGTCTGGACGATGCACGACCTCTGGCCCCTCACCGGCGGCTGCCACTTCGCCTACGACTGTACTGAATTCGAGCGCGATTGCGCCAACTGCCCCCAGGCCCGACGTCCCTTCCACGGCATGATCCGGCGCACTCTCGCAGAAAAACGGACCGCCATGCAGCAGGTGCCGGAGATGTGTCTTGTAACCCCCAGCGACTGGGCCGCACAACAGGTTCTGCGGAGCAGCGTCATGCAGGGACTCAAGGTCCGGACAATCCCCAACCCGGTTGATACGACGGTTTTCCGGCCATTCAACCGTGAGCAGCAGCGTCAGGCCTGGGGCTGCCGGGACGGCGACTTTGTCATCGGTCTCGGGGCGGCCGATCTGGGAGACACCCGCAAGCAAATTGCCCCTACCCTGCTGGTTTTGCAGGACTGGTTCCTCAACCTGCCAGATCGCTCGCGAATAAAAATAGTTGTGTACGGTGGAGGTAAACTACCCTCTGACCTGCCGACGGAAAACTTCCGCCTGCTCGGAAAATCTCCCGATGCAACCACGCTGGCCACCTGGTATTCGGCCATGGATCTGCACCTCAGCCTGTCGCTCTACGAAACTTTCGGCAACACCCTCGCCGAGGCAGCCGCCTGCGGTGTCCCTTCGATCTGTCGCACAGGGTCGGGAGCTGCCGAAGTCGTCAGCCATGATGAAGGCGGCTTCCATCTGACCGAAATAGCGCAGCTTCCTTCATTGCTTGAGAGCCTCCGAACCAACCCGGCACAGTGCAAGACCCTCGGACAGGCGGCATATACGAGGGCACTCAGACTCTACGACTCACAGGTCGTCGCACAGCAATATCTGTCACTCTATTCAGAGCTTCAGAACGGATATTCGTTGCAGAGACAATAACGACGCGGCTGATCTTCCTCGATCTCCGGAAAACGTCCGCAGGGCTCGTAGAAGCAGTTGTCGCTCGTATCGTCGTTGACCATCGAGACCTCGCCGATGATCGTCGTGCCGCCGTCACCCCAGAAAGTATGGTAAACCCTTGGTGTATAGGTGATGCTCTCGCCCGGCATCAGGCGCAGGATTTCACCCGCTCGCACGGTGCGGCGGATGCCGTCGATCGCGACCTCCACCGGATCATCCGTCAGCTTGCTGTCGTCCGCCGGATCGGCCAGATAGAGCTTCATGCCCAGCGGCGCACCGCCGCGGTTGATAATGTCTTCCATCTTGGACCAGTGAAAGTGCAGCGGGGTAACCTGTCCTTCCATCGCCAGCATCAGCTTCTCGGCATAGGGCTTGCCGTTGGCTGGCGTTCCGTTGCGGACTGTAAACAGCAGCAGCCCGCAACGGGCAAAGTCGCCCGATCCGAAGTCGGTCAAGTCCCAGCCGAGCCCGGCCTCACGAATTTCGGCCGCCCCGTCACTGGCTTCCTGCCACTGCCGGGGTGTCCAGGCGGCCCAGGGCGGCAGATGCAGCCCATGGGCACTGAAAAGCTGGAGAGCTTCGTCAATCTTGCGATCTATGACAGATCTTTTCATCCGTAAACCGGCCCCAGATAATCGCAGACGCGGAAGTCATCGCCACCGAAGCGGTCCCACATCGTCGGACGGAAGATGTCTTCCGCCGGTACGTTGTGCATATCGACCGGGATACGCAGCATGGCGTTGAAGGTGATGAAGTCCGCCCCGATCAGGCCGAAGCAGTTGGCGTCGTGGTTGGGGCCGATGCGGTTCATGTACTCGAAGGAAGACATGCCGCGCGGGGCCCAGTAAGCCTCCGGCCAGGTGGAGTCGGTGACGCGGCTGATGTGGTCGGCAACCTCGTCAGGCAGATCCACTGTTGCCCCCTCCACGACGGAGCAGGTCATATGATCGCCGACAACGTTGTAGCGATAGGCCGTCAGTGGTACTCCACCGGGGGTCCGGTAATGTGAGGAGAGGCCATCACCGGGGAAGTAAGTCAGGCTCGCACCCATGTAGGTGGTGCCCGCAATCGCATCGGCCATCAGCTTTTGCTGTGCCCCGGCATCAGCCCGTAGAGCCGCCATGGCCTGCTGCACCGTCAGCTTGTCGCCGCCTTGCATATACTTGAAGAGGTTGGTGGCATAGTCGAGTGCCCCGGCTCCCGAGTTGCGCTTGTCGATAATGCCTTCCGGACAGATTTTCGTAACATCCACCCCGGTCGCCTGTTTGATCGAAGCCGGTGTCCAGTTGGTACGGATGTCGGCGAAGAGCTGTGCCGCACCGCCCGAGAGCAGGTGGGCAATCAGCATGCCGATACCGTTCTTGGAGTCGTTTTCTGTCGCGACCATCGAGGGTGTCCGGAAGCCGTTCCAGTCGAAAGAGGAGTTCAGGATCGACTCAGCCATGTCAAAGTTGGAGTTGTAGTCGGTCCACTGACGCTGCCCCTGGGTACCGGCAACGGCCGCATTGTAGCCTTGGGCATATTCGACATTGGCCTGGAAGCCCTGCCGCTTGCCGACTGCCGGATCGGCCAGACGCGGATTGCCGTACATCAGGTCGCGCACGATACAGGCGATACGGCAGTTCTCGCGCAGCAGTTCCTCGTTGGGCATGGGACGCTCGCCCTCGCCATAGTCGATCGCGAAAGACTTCTTGAAGAACTCATAGGCCTTGTCGGCTTCCTCGTGATCGTAGAACCCCGCATCGAGCCGACCGCGGATGCCGGCCATGTCGAAGTTGCAGGTGCCCATCCCGAGCACATCCTGAAAGATGTTGCGGCGCGCATCGGAGCCGATGATGCCCATCGATACCGAGCCGATATTGAGATAGTTCTTGCCGCGCATGTAGCCGACAGCCAGAGCACAGCGGGCAAAGCGCAACAGACGCTCGGCGACAAAGTCGTTCAGCGGCTGGGTTTCATCTTCCAGATCGGGCGAATAGATCGAAAAGATCGGACGACGCTTCTCATCCATCGCCGCCGTAAAGGCCTTGAGCCAGACGGCACCGGGCCGGTCGGTCTGGTTGAGACCGTAGGCCGCCTGCTGCCATTCCGAGGAGCCGATCCCCATGCAGGCCGACATCAGTTCATCCGAATAACACCAGGAGCGCGAAACCCAGATATTGGCACAGACACCCTGTGTGGCATAGTAGGCCTGGGCGCGGGCGCCGGAACGTGGACCATAGACAATCTCGGGTGCCACCACCAGCCGCACCGGCGAACCGTCCGGCAGAGTCACGTTGGACTGGATCAGTTCAAAAACCTTGGCGGTCAATGCCCAGGTCCGGGCCAGGTTATCCTCAAAAGCACCAATACGACCATCAGCCACGGGGGTCAGAGCGATGGTGGGGATGTGCCCTACCAGGCGCTGATCTGCATCATGAAAGGCGCGAGCCTGCCGGGCCAGTTTCTCAAAATCGGGACGAGCGAGTTCCATACTTTTCTCCTGATAGCTTTGCTAAACACCGGCTGAGTCTAACTGATAAACAGCCGGATTTCAAACCCTGTTACTGGCCAACTCTACTTCCCAGAAGGCTATCGTTTCCCGCTTCCATGTGTAAGTTCCCGCAAAGCCGGACGGAGTAGTGATGATGGCCGGGTACGAGTATTCGCCCGATTCTGTTTCGAGGTTCAAGAGCAGTTTCCACGTCAAACCGTTGTCTTCAGACACCATCAGTGAGAGAGGCGTCCGCGCTCCCCAGTTTTCACCCACTGGATTGAGAGCCAGTAACAGTCGCCCGGCATGGTCGCGCGCGAGGTCGATCCCGCTGTTGTTGCTGGGAAGGGAGGTCTTGTAGAGTGGACACCAGGTCTCACCGCTGTCGTCGGAATCGCTGCGGCAGATCCAGCCACAGGAGGTGCGAACGAGCATATGAACCTGCCCCTGAGAAGATTCCCACAGAGTGGGCTGGATTGCTCCGCTTCCTGTGATCTCTGTGCGATCCATCAGGACCTCGTTTGAAGCGGTCCAGGTTCGCCCGCCATCGCGGCTACGGTCAACAAACACGCGCCACAGGACATTGGTCTCGCGCGAGCCGGGTGCCAGCAAGGTGCCGTCGGTCAACAGGATCGGCTTATTTTTTGAGGGACCACGTCCGTCACAGTCGCCCGCAACCAGAATTTCGGCTGGACTCCACGACACACCGCCATCATCCGAACGAGACACCCAGGTCGTCCACCCCGAACAGTCAGGGCCGACCT
>CAZMGQ010000172.1:0-5254 GCA_964565855.1 uncultured Lentisphaerales bacterium
GTAATACTCGACCAGAGCGGCAACGGCTGAGCTGAGACAGGGGGCGAGACCGCCGGCGGTCAGAAAGGCGGCTTTTTTGACAGTGCGGGACATAACTTTCTCCGTATAATTTCCTGGTTAAAATGAAACGTTCATTATAGCAGCACTGGGGCTGCGTTTTCAACCTTTTGCCAAAATGCGCTGAAAAATACCGCCATCAGCCGCTCTTTCCCGTCAATCCCCTTTAATGTTATTCTCCCGGCCACATGAACACCGATTACAGCGACAGAAAATCATCACCCGGCGCCACCAGTCTGCGGCATGTTGCCATCTTGCGGCTGCTGCTGGTCCTGGGGTTGGTGGTTTGTCTCTTTGTGCCGCTGTTGCAGCAGTGGACAGCCATCCTGCCCGAGTATCCGCTGGGGGGGGTCGAATCACCTCCGGAAAAAGTTGTGCTCTCCTTTGGTTCCTGGCACGACGGGTCTTATGCCCGAGCTTATGAGGCCCGCTACAACCAGAGTTTTGGCTGGCGCCCGATGCTGATCATGATCTCCAACCAGTTTCGCTACGAAGTTTTCGGCCAGATGCCGCAGCGCCGCGGCACCCATGTGACTCTCGGCCAGCAGGGCTGGCTCTACGAAAGCGGCTATCTGCGGCACTACTCCGGTCGTGCACAGCAGCCCAGGCCGGGGGATGGCGAACAACTCGTCGGCGAGCTTTTAAAGATTCAGCAATTCCTGGCTGAGCGTCAGATTGGCTTTGCTGTTGTGGTCACTCCCTCCAAACCATTGATTTATCCCGAGTATCTGCCTCCGGAGATTGTACGGCCCGACCCTCCGCCGCCCAGTCATTACGAAACTGTTGTTCCTCAAATGCAAGAGGCCGGTCTCCCGGTCCTGGATGCCCAGCAGATCTTCGTAGGATGGAAAAAATCGCAGGAGAATCTGCTCTTTGCTCCCGGCGGAACACACTGGAACTATGTCGGAGCCTTTATGGCCCTCTCGGAAGTGCTTCAGATCTGGCGTGAACAGCTTGGTGATGGAGTTCCCGGGCCGATGCTCACGGGTGTGGTGAACGGGGCCCCCAGAGGGACCGATGACGATCTGGCGAGGCTTTTGAATCTCTTTCGTTTTGGGCCTGCTGGAGCCCGGCAGGTACCATTCCCGCAGATTGCGCATGATTCACGCGCAACGAGCAGACCCCTGCGCGTCGGGATCGTGGGCGACAGCTTCGGCTATACGCTGGTCGATGCCCTATGTCTGGCAAGGGCGGCCAGCGAAATTTCATTCCTTTATTATGCGCGACGCAAGATCGACTACAGCGCTCAAATGCTGTCGTCGGCAGATTTGCAGCGTCATGGCGCAATTGCCGGAGAACCGATCGAAACAGACAGCTTCGACTTGAAGACCTGGCTGGAAAGTTGCGATGCGGTAATTTTCGAGTGCAACGCTATCGTGCTGCAGAGCGAATTCTGGGGAGCGGCGAAGGCGACCGCCAAAGGGCTTGAAAAAGCAACCGCACGCTGAAAGTCAGCAGATCAAAATATTGCATCGTATTTTATGACAGATTATGGCGGGCCTTGTAGGCTTTAATCTTTTCGCTTAAGCCCCCACACGAACAGTTGCCACAGCCGCCACTCGGGCAACTGTCGCCACCTTTCCCGAGCAGGGCACGTACGATTGAGCGTCCCACCCAGGCAAAAGCCACTGTCACGATCGCTATCGCAATAATTGTGTCCATTTGCTGCTCCTTTGCCCCTGAAGATTAGCACAGGCTGTCCTTTGTAGCAACTCAGGGGATGGAGAAAAAGCAAATCTGTAATCTTGCAAATAAAACGCCAGATTATAGAGTGTGGCAGAGTCCGGACTTTGCCATTATCGCTTTATTTTTTTGGCTTGATAATATATTAAGCATTATGTAATATGGGTGGCGATTCGTGTGCCAACATTGTTGACAAACCTCGCAAGTGGCTAAAACTCCCCAACAGAATGGAGAATGCAATGCACTCAAAGAGAGTCAGACTGGCAGGCCTGAGTCTGCTTGTAACAGCAACCTTTTCGCTCAATATGTGGGCTGCTACCACCACTTTTACAGGTGCGATGGATAACGACTGGTCGAATGCCGGCAACTGGAACAATGGAGTTCCAGCCGCTGGTGATACCGTGATTGTCGATGCCGATGTGCTCCTGACGGACAGCACTCCCCTCTTCACAAGTCTGACGGTTAACAGAGACAAAACGATGACCTGTGATGGCTGGGATACGGTGATCAATGCCGCAGATGTTGAAATCACGGGCATTCTGACCCACGCCCAGAACACGGCCACAACGACCAATGCGCTCGGCCAATGGATTCCCAATGCCCGCATCAAAATCGTCTGCGACACTTTTACCCTCGCCAGCACCGGCAAGGTCGACGTCAACGGCAAGGGCTACCTGGGTGGCAAGCTTACCAAGGAAGAAGGACGTGGTCCCGGTGGTGCCTGGTACGACGTCAATCACGGCGGCTATTCTCCCGGGGGCAACCACGGTGGTCTGGCCGGTGTCAACTCCAGACGCACTTTTTTCCGCAACCCGACGATCTACGGCGATCCCGCTGCTCCGACAGAACCCGGCAGTGGTGGCGGTGCATCTCTTCAAGCAACTGGCTGCGAAGCGGGGGATGGTGGCGGTGCGGTCTGGATTGCGGCAACCGGTACCGTAACGCTCGATGGCAATATCACTGCCGATGGTGCCGAACGGAAGAACAACTGGGCCGGCGGTGGTTCGGGTGGTTCGGTCTATATCACCTGCGAAACAATTCAGGGTATCGGGACTGTCAGTGCCAACGGTGAACAGGGGGGTAACTTCGGCGGTGCCGGTGCCGGTGGCCGTGTAGCCGTGATTTACGACACTGCCGCACAGACTGCCATTGATTTGCCCAGTCTGCGCTTTCTGGCTTCGGGCCATGGTATATCCGATGAATATGAAAACTACTCCGACCCGGGGACGATTTATTTTTCCGATAACCAGTTTCTGCTGCGTCAGACCGGCTCTATCAAACACGCTGGTACCTGGCTGTCACCGGTTCCCTTCACCGAATGGAATAGGGACTCCCTGACCCTCGATGGAGCCTGGCTGCGCATCCCGACCGAGGGGTTTGAGCTGAATGTTGCCGGGGATATTTCTATCATCGGTAGCAGAACCAGAATTTTCGGCCTCATGCTGACCAACGGTGTCATCAACTGCGGTGGCGATATCACGATCAACAAGAGTACACTCTACATGACTACCGGTGAAGGGAGTTCCGCTGTCAACTGTGAGGGAGATCTCTCTCTGGTAAACACCGGTGCCCTGCGTGTCTATGGCGGTCCGGTTGAAGACTTTCAGGATCCGGGTGCCGTCGTCAATGTCGGAGGCACCATCAGCCTCGCCTCCGATTGCTGGATTTTCCCTTTCTCCCACCCCTCCAACGGCGGTTCCCCGCACTTTACTGCAGCGGCAGTCAACATCCCCGCAGCCGGCAGCGGCTTCAATGCTGTGGGGATCGGTTTCCAGGGCGCCCAGTACTCATACCTGGATGGTTTTGGCCCGGGAAAGGGACGTGGTGGACGCAGTGGTGGCGGCGGCGCTGGCTATGGTGGTGTCGGAGGCTATAACGATTTGGCAGGTTACGGTGAAACCTATGGCCTGGCAACTTCGCCCTTCGCGCCCGGCAGCGGTGGCGCTGGCGGACTGCATCAGGCGGACAAGCCCAACTATCCCGGTTATGCCGGAGGCGGCGCCATCGTAATCACTACGGGTGACTTTCTGCTCAATGGCGTTCTGAATGCCAATGCAGGACCGCGTGGGGAATGGGTGGGAGTGGGGCACTATGCCGGTGGCGGCTCGGGTGGCGGTATTTTCGTCCGCTGCAAAGCCCTGAGCGGCAACGGCAGCATGTCGGCCGATGGCGCGAAAAAAGCCAACTCCCTCTATTCAGGCGAAGGCGGCGGCGGCCGCATCGCGGTCTGGCTGGATGTACCGGAAGTCTTCTGGGAAAACTACTTTGCCGGCAATACCAGGAGCGCCACAATTGTCGAATCAGTTCCTGACGAATTCGATATTACCGCTTCGGTCAGCCGCAGTGACCCCGGACTGGGTTCGGAAGGCACGGATGGCACAATCGTCTTCCTGACAGCCCCGCCGCTCGGCACCCTGATCATGATCAACTGATATCCGGCATAGCTTATTGCTGACAGCAGACTGTTCGGCCTCCTACAGGCAGCTCGTCTGTGGGAGGCTTTTTGTTTTCACTGCAGCGCAGCAAGATGCAGAAATGGGAGGGACGACTGTCTCGTCGTCATCCCGCCCTGGGAGCCCCGAGCGCTGGCTCGGGACAAAGGGAAGTCTGTAATCTTGCAAAATAAACACCAGATTACAGATTGTGGCAGTGTCCGGACTCTGCCACGGCGTCTCAGTTGGTCGGGGGGATCTGATCGGGGACGGCTTTGGGGGCCGAGCGACGTTTGACCTTGAAGGCGATGTCGCGAGCAAAGGCCGGGACACTGAACTCGACGTGACCGCCACGGCCACGTTCGTCCTCACGTGAGATCGGCTCCCCTTTGCCGGTGTCCCAAAACTCTATGCGGTAAATGGCGCCGTTTTCTGCTGGCAGACGGACAGTCAGCCCTTCCATCTCAGGCTCGCCTTCCGGATCGACGGTGCTGAATATGGGGAAGGTCCGGTAGATCCAGCCGAAGCCCTGGTAAGGCGAAATCAGCAGAGTGCCGGTGGTGCGGCCTCGCGGCACCGGGTTGCCGTTGGCGGCGATGAGCTGCATGGGCTGGGCCTGCAGCCCGGTGTCGCGCCGGTCTTCGCCTTCCATGAAACGGCTGACTGCCTTGTACATGGGGTAGAAGTTTTCTTCCTCGATTACCTGCCACCACCAGAAGAGCGGGGTGCCGGCGACGGCCGTCGAGACCGACGACCAGAGGGCTGCATGTACTTCGCGCCGCAGGTGGCTGAGGTCGGCTGCCATCGGCGAACCGCCGAATCCGGTCCCCAGTACCGGCTTGCGGAACTGGGCATTGTAGGCGGCTGTTTCCACTTGCAGGTGCACGATCTGTAACGGGCTGCGGCTGCCGTGATAGGCATCGACCACCGCCAGCGTCATCTCCGGTACGGCGACCAGATCGGGACTCTGGGTCCGGTAGTCGTTCGAGACGTGGGTGGAAACGAGGTGTGCGCCATGGTCGTGCTTTTGCAGGTACTGACCCATGCGACGGTGCCAGGCGATCACATTGGGGTCGTGGTGC
>CAZMGQ010000173.1:0-5249 GCA_964565855.1 uncultured Lentisphaerales bacterium
CCGGCAACGTCAATATCCGCACGGATGTGACTGTTGAAGCTGGAGCCCATATCCGGTTTGAAGGGGAAGCCGAGGTCTCCATCCGGGTCAACAGTGGCAACCTGCTGGTGAAGGGAACGGCGGACAAACCGATACGTTTTTCCGGCTCCCCGGAACATCGTGGATATTTAACGGCGGCCGGAGGCTACCTCGGTCTGAGCTTCGCCCACCTCACGAGAGTGGGCATTTCCACGACGAAAGACTCCTCTGACAGATCCCCGATGCTGATGGAGGACAGTGTCGTGTCGGACGCTCAGGTTGGCTCTTACCACAGGAGTGTGACGATCAGGCGCAGCTTTCTCGACGCAGGTGATTGCAAGTATGCCCTGGTTTCACTGGCACCAGGGTCGGAACTCAGCGACTCGATTCTGATCGGCGGAACCTGGACTTCCAGATCGATCGGAGGTGTCATCTCCAACAATGTTTTTGTCTCGCAGATTGTACCGCAGGGAGGAAATGTGAATGACTATACGCATGAACATATCTGCGGCTTGCATCCAGATGCAGTTGTCGAACGAAACATCTTTGTGGGAGACAGCTACGCTGCGGTCATGTTGATCGGGGGCGGCAACGGCAACAACGCCCTGATCCGGAACAATACCATGGACCTGCGCAACAAACGTCATAGCGGAATCATGTTCCACATGACAGACCCCAGGTCTGACAATCTGACCGTCCGCAACAACCTCTTTATGCGTTGCATCGGTATCGAGGATGAACAGAAAATTCCGGGCGCGATTGCCTATTCGGATTACAACCTCTTTGCCGATGTTGCCGTGCAGCACAGGGGAGTCACACCTGGCGAAGGACAGGAGGAAAGGGGGTACGAGAAACATTCGGTTTCTGTCGAAGCCCCTGCTTCCGTCTGTGTCAATCCAGAATTCGGCTATCCTTTTCCCTATGCAGCGGAAGCTTTCACCGGTGGACAAGTCACTGTTGCACAGGTGCTGCAACAGTACCGGGAGGCCTATGCTCCCATTGCCGGTTCGCCGCTGATCGATGCCGGGCATCCTGAAGATGGAAAAAATGTACCGGATGGACGCTGCGATATCGGAGCCGTGGAGTATAAAAAATGAAAAAACTACCTCTGTTGATTATTCTGGGTGCCCTCGGTTGCCTGGTCATGGCTGATTCTGATCCGGCTGAGTCAATCTATGCCCGACCGGAAGCAGCACCGGCCTTCAGTCAGCCGAAGTTCATCTCGCAGCCGTCGCCCCGTGCCTATCCGGGTGCGCTCTACGAAACCCGCGCGGCGGTGACAGGCGGCATCTGGCCTTATCGCTTCGCCCTCAAGACGGCGCCGGCCGGCATGCGCCTCAACCAGGCCAACGGTGCCATCGCCTGGCAGGCTCCCGGCCAGCCGGAAGTGGCGAAGGTGACACTGCTGGTGCGAGATCAGGCCGGACGACAGGCCGAACAGTCTTTCCAGATCGAGGTGACAGCGAAGGGGTTTTACTTTGTCAGCCCCGCCGGCGACGATGCCAATCCCGGCACTTTCGATCAACCCTGGAAGACACTGATGCGGGCTGTGGAAGATGTACCCGAGTCGGATATGTCAACGCTCTATCTGCGCGGGGGAGATTACCAGGTTGTCGTTCCCTCCAGAGATGGAGGCATCAAGGGAGCCAACAACCTCAGAATCCGCAAGACCTCGCCACGGCGTTGGGTAGCCTGGCCCGGTGAAAAGCCGGTGATTGACCTCGGTTGGACCGAAGTCATGTGGCGCGAGGCTCTGAAACGTGAGCAGGAGCAGCACGGTAACCGTGGTACTACCCAGAGATACGGACACCGTATTACAATCGATCGCGGAATTGATGACATGCTCTTTGACGGGCTTGAAGTAAAGAACGCCTCTTACTTCATGTTTCTCATGCACGATGGCGACCGCAGCCGCTACACCTGGCGCCGCTGCGACCTGCACCATCTCTACGGCGACTACTTTGAGAATCCGGCTTTTATCTTCGGCTCGACACCAGACAGAGTCTATGAAAAGCCGCCACCTGGAGTCACCTACCTCTATCCCTTCGGCAAGCGCCCGCGCTCCACACCGTACCGTAATTTTATTATTCAGGAATGTACCTTTGCCGACCGTCCTTATTCCAATCCGCGCGGTGAACATGGCGGTGGTATTGTGACGTATTTCTGGGAAGGTACCCTGGTTGAAGACTGTACCTTTGAACGGATTGAACTCGGGTGGGCTATCTGCGACAAAGACAACGGCTGGGACAATACTTATCGCAACAACATCCTGCGAGGCAACGTGGTCTTTGCGTCGCAGGGCTGTAGTGACGGAATCAACTTCCATCACAACTATGTAGATGGAGACCTGCAGATCGGTGCCCAACCGGGGTGGGTGCGTAATATCTGGATCCACCACAATGCCCTGAACGGCGCAGTGATTCCCATGATCGGCAACCTCGCCGTACCTGAGCCGCTGGCGAGCCTGGAGGGAGTGGGGGGACCGACCGATGCCAGCTCCCATGAAGTGATCAAGAATCATCCGCAAGACCGACGATTGATTCAGGTCTGGAACAACGTTATCGGAATACCGGACAGAACCATGGAAGGTGAAAAGGCATTCCTGTGCCGCGCACCCAACGACAGCAAGTTTGCCGGCAGGTTCCGTTTCGTACAGTGGGATCACAACTTGGTAGACGAACGTGCTGAAATGACGATTGGCTGGACCCGTGTGCGCTTCAACTGGTCAGAACTCAAGGCCGGCGGCTTTGATGTTAACGGCACCAGGGGCATCGTTTCGCTGGATGAGGCAGGCCGTCTGGCGTCAGACTCGCCCTGGCGCAACACTTACGGACGTGATGCCGGACTCGGGACAACTGCAACGCAAAAGTAACCATAGACACAGAAAACTGACATCAACCACCTTGAACGCTTATCAGCTCATCCCCCAGGATAACCTGCCTTTCAGGATCAACGAACTCAACATGAGCTGCGAAAATTTTCGCTGCCTCAGGTTTGGGGCTTTGCGTGAACGATTCGCAATCGATGCCGCAGTTGAAAATGTAACCGGTGAGCTAGAGCGGATTCTCGCGCTGCGTCACTGGATCGCGAGCCGGATACAGATTGAGGATGACAATCCGACCGTGGTTGCGCACCCGGACGCCTGGTACATCCTTGAAGCAGCCGAGAAGGGTGGCAAGTTTCACTGTGAACACTTCCGGCTGGTGCAACAGGCGGTCATGAGTGCTTACGGCTATGTGACGCGATGTCTCGGTGCGGGCGATGGTCGGCTAGACCGTGGACGTCATCACGGAGTGAACGAAATCTGGGTCAACGAGCTTGGCAAATGGATCCTGAGCGATGCCAAGTACGACCTGCATTTTGAGAAGAACGGCGTGCCTCTCTCGGCTCTCGAAATGCGCGACGAAGTCCTCAAGGACGGCGGTGCGACCGTGCAGCGAGCTTACGGGCCCGGGCGCGAACCGACTATGGGAGACAACTGTGGTGAATTTGAAACTTACCGCTGGCTGTCGTGGGAGCTGATCGGCGATGCATTCTCCAGCTTTCCCGCTGGTCGTGCGTCTGCGCTGGTTTTTCTTGAGGACGACTATTCGCTACGTGAAACCTGGTATCGGGACGGCGAGCCGCACTGGGCTTATGCTGCGGGCTTCTTTATCAGAACCCGCCATCGCAACTGGGTTGAGTGGACTCCCAATGTTGTACAGACCCACATCAGTATAAAAGGGGATACTGCCATAGTTGCGCTGACCTCCTGTACACCCAACCTGAAGACTTATCAGGTCCGACATGGAGATGACGGCAGGTGGCAGGACTGTGAGGGAGTCGTGCGGCTGACACTGTCGTCAGGTGGCTGGCGCGGGGCTTTTCGCAGTCTGAATCTGGCCGGAGTTGCCGGTCCGGGACATCGGGTTGTGATAGAACCAGCAAAATGAGACATAAAGCGTCATCATGAATTTTAGAAGCTTGCTTTTATCCCTTTGTCTGTTGCTGCTGTGTACTGTGCTGCCGGCCGACAACGTTTTTGTGCTGCCCGATCGTGACAACCCCGATTACGTTTATGTAGAGGATTTTGAAAGTGGCAGGGAGCAAAACGATCAGTTGCCGGTTTTCTCCATTGCCGGACGACATGGGATACGTGAAGGTGCCGGCTGGAAGTCCAGATATGGCTACAGCAATGTACTGATTGAAAACGATGGCTTGCCTCCTTATCCCGAAATCAAGTTTCCGATGCAGTCGGGGGTTGTCTTTGTACAGTGGATGGTCAAAGTTCCCTTCAACTTTTATCTGGGTCGCTCCGATCACGGCTACTACCTTTATGACGGCACCAAAAATCGCACCGGTAACATGGTCGTCATCGACTCTTCGGTAGATCACCCGCTCTGGCTGGATCAGGGGTGGGATCCCTATACCATCCCCGTACTGCGTGGTTCCGGTTATCATCGCATGACCCGTTCGTTTGAGGGCTTTGAACCACTGAAACGCGGCGAATGGCACTCGTACCAGATGATGATTGTGACATCCGACAAGGATCCGGAAGTAGGGCGCATGAAGGTCTGGATCGATGGCGTTCTGGCTAATTTCTGCAAGCACGACACCATCCCGCGTATGGACACTTTTTGGATCAGCAATTACTGGCATTCGTGGGAATATGTGCCGAAAGACAAACAGTCCAACCTCTTCGAAGCCCACACCGCCCCGTTGCATCCGGCCTTTGAGATCTTCCTCGATAACCTGATCGTCTCCAAGTCCTTCATCGAGTTCGGCCCCAACCGGGCACAGGTTGAACGTCTGCGACTCATAAACCTGGCAGCCGGTGAGCTGACTTTCCGTTTCGACAGTACAACCATAGCAGCCGGGGTTGCCGTTATCTGGGGGGAGGCAGGTGAAAACTGGCGCAGAAATGCCGTCACAACCATTGGTGAGGTCGGTGAGCTGGGGTATTTCCACTCAGTGCCTCTCACGGGGTTCGAAGCCGACCGGAGTTACAATCTGGTGGCAGTGGTGGAAGATATCAAGGGGCGCAAGCTGGAGTCGCGCCCGCTGGTTGTAGAGACCCGGAGCGACAGGGTGCCGGTTCTGGCCCTGCAACCGGCCGCGCCGCTTGAGCTCACCGGAGAGGAAGGTGCCTGGCGGGGGGAGGTTTTCTACGACCACGAAATGCAGGGAATCCCGGCGCTTACACGGCACTTCAACTCGCTCAGCTTCGTCTCCTGGCCGGGAGTGGACGGGGA
>CAZMGQ010000174.1:0-5231 GCA_964565855.1 uncultured Lentisphaerales bacterium
GAGAGTACCTGGTGTTCCAGACCTAAAAAGTCAGAGTCCGCCCCGGCCGTGGCAGAGTCCGGGCTGTGCCGCTTTCCGATACCGGATACCCGTCTCAGTGCCCTGACCATGGGACAGACGGTCGAAGCCGTGCTCGGCTGGGTCGAACGTCGCGAACGCCGCTATGTCAATGTCTTCGCCGTCGAGTCGCTGCTCAAATGTCGCGACGACGCCAAACTGGCCCGTATCGTCAACGAGGCGGATCTGGTACTCACCGATGGGATGCCGCTCGTCTGGATCGGCCGCCACATCGCCGGTCTGAAACTCGAACGCTGCTACGGCCCCGACGTCATGATCGAAGTCATGGCCGCCGGCTGTGCCAGCGGTGTGCGACATTACCTCTACGGCGGGGCCGACGAAACCATCCTCGACCGGCTCGAAAATCGTCTGTACGAGCTTTTCCCGGATATAATTATTGCAGGTCGCCATGTACCACCGCACCGTCCCCTGACCGAGGAAGAAGAGGAGGCGGTAGTGGAGAATATCCACGCCAGCCGGGCCGATATTGTCTGGGTCGGTATCGGTACGCCCAAGCAGGATTACTGGGTGGGCGAGTTCCGCCAGCGGCTGGAGACTCCGGCATTGCTGGCCGTGGGAGCTGCCTTCAACTTTCACGCCGGTACCGTCAGCCAGGCACCACGCTGGATGATGCGCTCCGGGCTGGAGTGGCTCTACCGTCTGCTGGCCGAACCGCGCCGCCTCTGGCGTCGCTACCTGATCGGCAACCCCCGTTTTATTTTTCTCGTCCTGCGCCAGTGGCTCACACGCAAACCGGTGCCACTGGGCAAGGTTTTTACCGATCATGATCGTTGATTTTCATACACACTGTTTTCCCGATTCACTGGCCGCCCGCGTCGTACCGCTGCTGGCGGAAAGCTCCGGCATTCCGGCCTTCAGCGACGGCACTGCCGCCGGACTGCGAAGCTCGATGCAGCGCAGCGGGATCGACGCCAGTGTACTGCTGCAGATTGCCACCAAGCCTTCCCAGACTCCTACCGTCAACAGTTGGGCGATCGAGCAGGACAGCCCCGATATCATCGCCTTCGGCAGTGTCCATCCGCTCTACGAAAACTGGCGCGAGGAACTCGACCGTATTGCCGCCGCCGGTCTCAAGGGCTTCAAGCTGCATCCCGATTATCAGGAGTTTTTCGTCGATGACGAACTGCTCAGGCCGATCTACGAACATACCATCGAACTCGGGCTGGTGATTTCCTTTCATGCCGGTATCGATGTCGGTCTCAGCGATCCCGTCCACTGTACGCCGCAGCGTCTGCTGGCCATGTACGATATCCTGCAGCATGGCAAGATCGTGCTGGCCCACATGGGCGGCTGGAACCTCTGGCACGAGGTCGAAGCATCGCTGGCTGGCAGCAATTTTTACTTCGACACCTCCTACTGTGTCGGACACCTGGCAGCCGAAGACTTTGTGCGTCTGATCCGCAAACATGGCGCCGACAAGATACTCTTCGGTTCCGACTCCCCCTGGGAAGATCAGGCCGTCTCACTGGCCAACATCCGCTCTCTCGGCCTGACAGCCGCCGAAGAAACCGCCATCCTCGGCACCAACGCCACCCGCCTCCTCGGTATCGGGGAGGTTTCCGGACTGCGGACTCCGGAGCAGGGTAGGGACGGATCGCCTAGCCGTCCGCAGAGAGCAACCGCGGAAGAGATAGAAGGCTAAACTGGAGGGCGGCAGGCCCTGGACTGCCGCATCAGATCGGCCACACGCCACGACTCAGGCATGATACCCCTTGAACTGCTGTCGCACTTCTTCGAGCGGCATGTCCCATTGCGGGGTCACGTTGACCGTCCGCTTCAGGAGGTCGATCGTGCGGGGCGCGGCACTTTCATCGTACTTGACACCCTTGCCAGCCTCGGTCAGGAGCGGATTGACATCGTCGCGATAGGTCCGCTTCTGTGTTAGCGGATCCCAGTTGAGGTAAATGTGGCGGCCGGCATTTTTGTAAACCGTCCCCAGCAGGCCGTTGCGGGCGACAAACTCCTCGCTTTCGGCGACTGTCGGGAAGGTCAGTGCCAGACTGACAGCCGAGGCGGGATCGTTGTGCGGCGTCACCTGATAGCGCCCCTCGCCCTCGATCACCTCCGTTGCCACGCGTACCCGCTCGCGCAACATTTCCATGCAGGGATCGAGCCGTTTGATCTGTTCGACCAGAATCGCTCCCTGAATCTCCGAAGCCCGGTAGCACTGACCCGCGAAGAGCGGCACAACGGTCTTGGCATCATAGGATTGCACAAAAGTGCCGGCATCGTGCCAGTTGCGCGCCCGGTCGTACAGCTCCATGTCGTCGGTCAGGATGGCTCCGCCTTCGCCGCAGGTGATGTTTTTGAAGTTGTTGAAACTGAAGCAGCCGACCCTGCCGATCGAGCCCAGCCGCCGTCCCTTGTAAAGGCCGCCGACCGCCTGGCAGGCATCTTCCACCACCGGAATGCCGTGGGCGTTGGCGATGGCCATGATGCGATCCATGTCGCAGGGACGGTTTGTCATGTGGATGACCATAATTGCCTTGGTGCGGCTGGTAATCCGGCGTTCGAGATCATCCGGATCCATCATCAGCGTCTCGTCGATATCGACCAGATGCGGGATCGCCCCCAGGATCATCGGCGCCAGCGGGGTACTGATCCAGGTATAGGCCGAGACGAGCACTTCGTCGCCCGGACCGATCCCCAGCGCCACCAGCGCCGAAATCAGCGCACTAGTGCCGGAGTTGAGTACCAGCACGTGTTTGACGCCGATTTTGGCCGCCAGATCACGCTCCGACTGCGCCAGATAACCCTCCGTACCCGCCTGAAAGCGGGTCAGCAAACCCTTGCGGATCGTATCAGCAACGGCATTGATTTCCTCTTCGCCAATCGTGAACATCTGACATCTCCTCTTTCTGGTTGTAAGAAAAGCCGACAGACACATTCCAATCGGCCATCTTTAAAAGGTCACACTCGCCGCAACAAGTATAGCTTAAAAATCCGCCACCGGTAAAGCACATAAAATCGCGGGAAGGATAGCGAGCTGCCCACCCTGGGAGCCCCGAGTGCTGGCTCGGGACAGGAGGGGGAATGAAGCTACCGCAAAAGAGAAAGCCCAAGCAACCTCGTGTCCGAAGTCCTGCGTCCGGAATCACCACGGCCTGACGCGATTTTTGACTCCGGACTCTGTGACCCCGAGCATCGCGAATCGCGGGTCGCTTGTCGCGAGTCATGCGGCCTGCCGGCCGAAGCCTGCAGGTACAGAGCCCTGCGGTCCCAGTGTTGTCGTTCGGTTCGCGATGCCAAGTCCGTAGTCCGGAGTCACTCTCTCTCACCAGAATACGCTGGAAAAATGGCCCCGGATGTGGCAAGGTTTGTTCGAGTGAGATCAAGAATGAACAAACAACAACTTGCCGCCAGAATCTGGGAATCGGCCAACCAGATGCGCTCGAAGATCGAGGCCAATGAGTACAAGGACTATATCCTGGGCTTCATCTTCTACAAGTACCTCTCCGACAAGCTGGAGCAGTTTGCCAAAGCACAGGACTTCACCGAAGAGGATATTGCCGCCCTCGCCGAGGATGACCCGGCCACAGTGGAGTATCTGCAAAACAACCTCGGCTACTTTATCGCCCACGAAAACCTCTTCTCCACCTGGCTCAGTCAGGGCAGCGACTTTACCGTGGCCGATGTGCGCGACGCCCTCTCGGCCTTCAGCCGCCTGATCCACCAGAACCACAAGCCTCTCTTCGACGGCATTTTCAACACCCTGCAAACCGGCCTCAGCAAACTCGGCAGCACCACGGGCGAACAGTCCAAAGCCATCAGCCGGCTGATCCACCTGATCAGGGACATCCCGACCGATGGTCGCCAGGGCTACGATGTACTGGGCTTTATCTACGAGTATCTGATCGGGATGTTTGCCGCCAACGCCGGCAAAAAGGCGGGCGAGTTCTATACTCCGCATGAGGTCTCGCTCTTGATGTCGGAGATCGTGGCCGAGCATCTGAAGGACCGTAGCAGGATCGATATCTACGACCCCACCAGCGGCTCCGGCTCGCTGCTGCTCAATATCGGCCAGGCCATCGCCAAACACATGCCGCAGCGCGACAATATCAAGTACTATGCGCAGGAGCTGAAGGAGAACACCTACAACCTGACCCGCATGAATCTGGTGATGCGCGGCATCAACCCCAGCAATATCGAGACACGCAACGCCGATACACTGGAGGCAGCCTGGCCCTGGTTCGACGACAACGATCCGGTCAATACCTACACTCCGCTCTATCTCGATGCCGTGGTCTCCAATCCGCCCTATTCGCAGAAGTGGGATCCAGCAGGCAAGGATAACGACCCGCGCTATGCCCGCTTCGGGCTGGCACCCAGGTCGAAGGCCGACTATGCCTTCCTGCTGCACGATCTCTATCACCTCAAGCCCGATGGCATCATGGCGATCGTCCTGCCGCATGGGGTGCTCTTCCGGGGTGGCGAAGAGGGGCAGATTCGCAAAAACCTGATCGAAGCCAACCATATCGACACCATTATCGGCCTGCCGCCCAACATCTTTTTCGGCACCGGCATCCCCACCATCATCATGGTGCTCAAGCAGAAGCGCACACATAACGATGTGCTGATTGTCGATGCTTCCAAAGGTTTTGCCAAAGAGGGGAAGAACAACAAGCTGCGGGCCCGCGATATCAGGAAGATCGTTGATGTGGTCACCAGGCGCAGCGATCTGCCCCAGTTCAGCCGCGTGGTGGGCAAAGACGAGCTGCGCGCCAACGACTACAATCTCAACATTCCGCGCTATGTTGATTCATCCAAGCCGGCCGAAAGCTGGGATCTCTATGCCTCGATGTTCGGCGGCATCCCCAACTACGAGCTGGATGCCCTGGCAGATTACTGGCAGGCCTTCCCGCAACTGCGCGCGAGCCTCTTCTGCGACAACGGCACCCCATATTCCGCTCCCAGAGTGACAGAGTTTGCCGCCGCGATTGAGCAGCATCCCGCCGTCCAGGCACATCAGGCGAATTTTCAGGAACACTTTGCGACATGGCCCGACTTTTTGCGCAGCGAGCTGCTCGACCAGATCACCACGCTCAATATCCACCAGCAGCTTGAACGGCTGACGTCCGATCTCTTTGCACGTCTGGAACCGGTGGCCCTGCTGGACAAATATGCCGCCTACCAGTTGCTGGCCGAACAGTGGG
>CAZMGQ010000175.1:0-5204 GCA_964565855.1 uncultured Lentisphaerales bacterium
ACATCGGAGCAGCGGCGGGCTTGTCCGTTTTGTGTTCCCTGAGAGGCAGAGGTGAGATGAAAAAGCAGAATTTTGAGATCAAGAACGATAAGATTCATGAGGCTTTCCGCAAGCTGAAGCGCGAAAATCCGGCCCGTTGTCGCCAACGCCTCAATCTTTCCTGGAGCAACTGGGGGTTTGGTATGGAGTCGCTGGCTGAGTCGGCGCAGCGGCTTGCCGGAGCCGGAGTGAAGTTTATCGAACTGCACGGCAACCACTATGGTCCTGATCTGGGCTATGATGCGGCTGAGACTTTGAAAGTGCTGCAGGATCATGGCCTGACTGTCTCTGGTGTCTGCGGCATGTTTTCGGCCGACAACGACCTGTCGAGCAATCGGGCGATCCAGCGTCAGGCTGCGATCGACTATCTGAAGCGTGAGACGGAGTTCACGGCTGCGGTCGGTGGCGGCTATCTGCTGGTGGTGCCGGGGGCTGTCGGTCGACCGGCGGCGTATGATGCTTCAGAGTTTGAGAGGAGTGTCGAGACGTTGCGCAGTGTGGCCGACCTTTTTGTGACCCATAAGGTGCGGGCGGCGATCGAGCCGATCCGGGCGGCTGAAGTAAGTCTTGTGCATACGGTGGCGGATGCCGAGCGCTATATTGCCGCGGTGGATCATCCCGGTATCCAGCATATCAACGGGGATGTCTATCACATGCAGGCCGAGGAGAGCCACATCGGCGAGGCTTTGCTGGCGGCCGGCGAGCGGCTGACCAACCTCCACATGGCCGACAGCAACCGCTGTGCGCTGGGTGACGGCTCGCTGGATTTGGATACGATCATCATGGCACTGTACCTGATCGGCTACAACCAGCCCGGTTGCTATGTGACGCCCGAACCACTCGGGCCCGGCGGTGATCCCTACCCGGCAATGCATGGCAAGCCCGACAAGGCGGCCCTGGAGCAACTGGTGCAATCGACCGTAACTTACTTCCGGGAAAGAGAAGCTGTACTGGTGGGAGACTGAGATGAAGCCAGTGGATCCGAACTGTATTTTCTGCCGCATCATTGCCGGCGAACTGCCTGCTGCCAAAGTATATGAGACAGAGGAGGTGCTGGCGTTCATGGACATCAACCCGATCGAGAAGGGGCATGTGCTGGTAATCCCCAAGCCGCACCATGCGACCCTGATGGTGACGCCGGCGGGGTTGCTGGGGGAGGTGGCGGTAGCGGTGCGTTGCGTTGCAGAGGCACTGATGGACTGTGGTGCGGATGGTGTGAATATCCTGCAGTCCAACCATGCTGCGGCCGGGCAGGAGGTCTGGCATCTGCACTTTCACGTGATTCCCCGCTACGATGGTGCCTCCTCCCGGAGCTGGGCCTCCGGCAATGCCGCCTATGAGTCGGATGCAGAGCGGGCGGAGTTTGCCGGGCGGATCCGTCGCTCTGTAGCAGCGGTGGTCGGGGATGGCAGCAGATGAACCAGGATACGTTTGAAGACCTCATCGCCCGCATTTACGATGTCGATAACCGGTATGAACCGGATGCTTATTTCTTCATGCGTGAGGCGCTGGAGCATACTTCGACCGAGCTGCGGCGTCATGAAGCCGGACAAACGCGCCATGTGACGGGGCAGGAGCTCTCCCTCGGCATCCGCAGCTATGCGCTGGCCGAATTCGGGCCGCTGGCGCACCTGGTGCTGACCCAGTGGGGCATCGAAAAGACCTCCGACTTCGGCGAAATCGTCTATAACCTGATCGAGGCAGGTGTGCTTGGCAAGACCCCGAGCGATCGCAAAGAGGACTTTCGCGATGTTTATGATTTTGACGAAGCCTTCCGCAAGCCCTTCGAGCCGCGCAATCCTGCAGCGTTTTTCGCCGACAAGTGAATTCTTTTGTACCTTGCGCCGGGGGTGAAGAATCGATTATCATGTTTCGGAGAGCTTGATTTGCCATCTTGCTTGAGAATACTTTCATCATCCATCCGAGGGAGTGTTTTTATGGAAGCCAGAAGATACGTTGTGACTGTTTTGGTTCTTGTGAATACCCTTGTCCTGGCCGCAGGCTGCAAGGGGCAGGCCCAGCCGGGCGGAGCAGAACCAGGTGCCGAAGTGGGCGAAGGCCAGTTTGTGGAGGCTCCGGCCAATCCGCTGCATGACCTGTATGTCGAGGCCGACGCCAAGCTGGAAGCGGACGACAAGGAGGGGGCCACACAGTTGATGGTGGCGGCACTGGATGATGAGGCTTACAGTGAATACAAGTCTGAACTCTTCACGGTTTTCATCCGCTTTTTGATCTATACGGAACAGATCGATGAAGCCAAAACGCGCTTTTTGAATATCATCCGTACCGAGCCGGAACTGGCCAAACCCGGTTTCGATCTGATTTACGGCTACTATGCCATGCAGGAAGACAAGGCCGCCCTGCAGGACTGGGTCCGGCAACTGCTGATACAGCCCTTGACCGGCAGCATGAAACGTACGGCAGATGAATGGCTGCTGGTTTCGCTACTGGACCTGGATGCCGAAAACGAGCTGGGCGGCAAGCTGGGCGCCTATATCGAGGGCTACACAATCGAACAGGCTGCGCCGTTGGTCCGGCGGCTGAATGCGACTGCCCTGCAGCAGGAAAATTTCGACCAGGTGGAGCAGATCCTGACAACAGCCGAGGCCAGCTCCAAGGCCGGGACGCCGGACTTGCTGGCGGTGATCATCAGCGGCCGCATTCTGAATCAGGCGGCACAGCGGCAATGGGATGCTGTGGAAGCCTCGATGCCGCGCGCCATCGAAGAACTGGCCGACATCACTTTGCAGACGACGCTCGCCAACGTCAACAGCGCCCTGCGCCGTGCCGGGGAGCACGAACGTATCGAACGGCTGGCGGAAAAGGTGCTGCGGTCCGTTGATGTTGAGAAAAAAGGTGCCCGCAACATTGCCGCCCGTGAGTGGGTCAATGCCGCCATGGCGCTCGAAAATCCGGGACAGGTACCGGAGCGTATCGGCGAGCTGATTGCGATGAAGTTGCCACCGCGGCAGATTTATGCCCAGATCAGCCGTCATTTCTACAAGCTGCTCGAAAACGAAAAAGTGGTGCAGGAACTGCTGGTGCAGGCCGATATCGTGGCACCGCTGCTGGAAGAGGAGAGCACCCGCAACGCACTCAATGCCCTGATCCTGGACGGTTGTTTTGTGACCAAAAACTATGCGCGGGCGCTCGAATTACTCGAGGAGGCGATCGGCGACCGTGATGACGACTTGCATGCCAAGGCGATCGTCAAGGTCAAGGCTCACAAGGCAGAGCAGGAGGGGTTGGTCGATGAGGCCGTGAAGCATTATCGTGACTTCATGGAGATCATGGCCAAGAGTGAAGAAGACAGCCCCGACCCGGTGACCAACGTGATCCATACGCGCGACATGATCCTCGGGCGTAACGCCAAACGCATCGGCGACATCTATCGTGGTGCCGGGCGTGAGGAAGATGCCGCCAAGGCCTTTGCCGAGGCACGCCGCCACTATCAGAAAACTCTCGACAACGATGAACTGAATGCCGAAACCCGTGCACTTGCCAGTCAGGAAATGGAAAAAGTTCCGCAGTAAACAGATCATCAATGCGGCAGCCGGACGCTGCCATCAGACCACATCACACCAACCATACCCAACCATCGGAGCTTTGCTATCATGGCACGCAAAATAGTATTTATCGGAGCAGGCAGTCTTGGATTCACACGCGGACTCGTACGCGACCTGATGACCTTCCCGCTGTTGCAGGATGCGCATATCGCCCTGGTCGATATCCATGAGGAGCGCCTTGAGATGGCGCGGCAGTGTTGTCAGAAAATTCTCGATGCCGGCAATTATCCGGCGAAAATAAGTGCTACAACTGACCGGCGCAAGGCACTCGAAGGTGCCGATGCGGTCCTGACCACCATCCTCTGTGGCGATGTCTCGGTCTGGCAGCACGATATCCTGATCCCCAAAAAGTACGGTGTGGATACCAATGTGGGCGACACGCGTGGCCCCTCGGGTATTTTCCGCGCGTTGCGGACGATTCCCGAAATGCTGGCAATCTGCCGTGATATTGAGGAACTCTGTCCCAAGGCCCTGTTGCTGAACTACACCAACCCGATGGCGATGCTCTGTCAGGCCATGCAGAAGACGACCAAGGTGGCAGTGTCCGGACTCTGCCACAGCGTCCAGGGTACGGCGGCCATGCTCGCCCAGTGGGCTAAAGTGCCCTACGAGGAGCTGGACTATGTCTGTGCCGGCATCAACCATCTGGCCTGGTACCTCAAGCTCGAACACAAGGGCGAGGATGTCTATCCGCGCCTGCGGGAGCGGGTACGCAAGAGCAAAAAGATCTACAATGCCGAACAGGTACGCAACGAGATGTTCCTGATGTTCGACTACTATGTGACAGAGTCGAGCGGCCACAACTCCGAGTACAACTGGTGGTTCCGCAAGAGACCCGACCTGATCGAAAAATACTGTACGCACGGCACCAACTGGAACCCCGGTCATTATGCCCACATCCTGCATAGCTATCGCAGAAGCGCCAAAACCTGGAGGAAGGAGTTTGCCGACTGGGTGAATTCACCCGACTGGGACGATCCCAAAAAAGTTGCCGCCAGGCTCATCCGGGGGCAGGAATACGCCTCGTACATCATCAACGCCTGGGTCGGTGGCGAGCTTTTCAGCTTCAATGGCAACGTGCTCAATACCGGCAACCTGATCACCAACCTGCCGGAAGAATGTTGCGTGGAAGTACCGGTGCTGGCGAGCAGAATGCGCCTCCAGCCGATTCATGCCGGGACCCTACCGCTGCAGGTTGCACCGTTGACGACAATCAGTGCCCAGATCGAAATGATGGCGGTGGAAGGTGCGTTGACCGGCGATGCGAGGCTGATTTATCAGGCCATCTGCAATGACCCGCTGACGGCGGCCTGCCTCGGACCTGCAGAAATCCGCAATATGGTGCGGGCAATGTTCCGCAAAAACCAAGAGTACCTGCCGCAGTTCAAGAGCATCGATATCTGACCCGTGACTCTGCTCCCTGAAATGACTGATATCGCAAATCAGCCGGCCGTCCTGAGTCTGATCCGCACCGCGCTGGATGAAGATGGTGCCAGGCAGGATGTGACTTGCTTGGCACTGGTGGATCCGGCCGCCCGTGTGGAAGCGGTGATTGAGGCCCGCCACGCCTGTCGTGTGGCGGGTGGAACGGTTGCGAAG
>CAZMGQ010000176.1:0-5180 GCA_964565855.1 uncultured Lentisphaerales bacterium
GCAGGCGGCAGGATCGCCCCCCTCCTCGATCGCGCAGGAGTCCGGCACGCAGGTTGGATTTGCCCGTGCCATATTCGACCCAGTGGGGGATAACATAGGAGAGCCAGTATTCGCCGAGAATGGCGGAATTGACCTGGCGCCCGTATTTTTCTACGGCGGCCAGCCAGACAATCTGCAGGTCAAGGTCGTCGTTGGGGGGTGGCCCCTCTGAGAGATCCTGCACATAAAAATCGACATCATTGATCTGGCGTTTGCCCTCGAACGGGCCGCCCAGCACACCTCCGATGTTCTTGCCTGTCCAGCAGCCTGCTACTTTGTCTCTGTAGGTTTCCAAGTCGAGTTTTTGCATTGGAATCTCCGTGGTGTGATGTGAAGTGTGTAATATGGGCGGGATCAGGCGAGGTGGAAGACCTCCCTCAGCTCGCTGCTGACAGGGCTGTTGTCCGGGTGCGAGGGCATGATCTCGGCCATCCGGCTCCACCAGCGTTTGCAGGCGCCAGTGGCCGCGACGGCATCCCAGCGAGCTTCGTCTTCCAGTTCGACGTAGGCGAAGAGCATCCGTGTTTCGGGATGCAGAAAAATGGAGTAGTTGTGAACACCGTGTGTCTTCAAAACCTCCGCCAGCTCGTCGGGAATTGGATTGTGCCGTTGCCGGTAATCAGCTTCACGACCTTCGTTGACGGACATTACAAATGCTTTGCGGATTCTGGTCGTGGTGTCTTTGTTCACGCTTCTTCCTTCTCTTTGAACTCTGCTTTTGCCCGTTCGATAATCTGTTCGATTTCCCCGATCCGGGTTGTGCCCAGCAGCTCGGCTGCATAGGCTTCGGCTTCGGCGATCGAGATGGCTGCGATCAGACGCTGGGCACGTGCCATGCGGCTCGGTTCGAGACTGAAGTGACGGACACCGATGCCGATAAAAAACGGAATGAAACGCGGGTCGCCACCCATCTCGCCACAGACCGACAGTTCGCGACCGACTTCGCCGGCCGCCCGGGCGATCTGTGCCAGCCCCTGCAGGACGGCCGGATGGTGCGGCATGTAGTAGTTGGCGACCTCGGAATTGGTACGGTCGACCGCCAGCAGATACTGGATAAAATCGTTGGTGCCGATGGAGAGAAAAGCGGCTTCGCGGGCAATATCCTGCGCCAGATAAACCAGCGCCGGCAGCTCGACCATGGCACCGACAGCCGGTCTGATCACGGGCAGGCTGGGGTCGCGGACGCGGAGTTGTTCGATACAGGCCTCCATCCGGCTGGTGGCGGCCTGCAGCTCTTCGACCGAGCCGATCATGGGAAACATCAGGCGGACGTCATGCCGCTGGTGCAGTTGAATCGCACGCAGGATGGCGCGCAACTGCTGGTCGAAAATGTAGGGGTAACGCAGGGTGAAGCGGGTCGAACGCAGCCCGAGGGCGGGGTTGGCTTCGTTGGCCTGGTTGAAGTAGGCCAGCACCTTGTCGCCACCGGCATCGAGGGTCCGGAAAACAACCGGTTTGTCGGGCATCCGCTCCAGCATCCGCTCATAAACGGCCAGTTGCTCGGCTTCGGTGGGCAGAGCCGGGCGCATCAGGAAGGGAAACTCCGTACGGTAAAGCCCGACACCCTCGGCCTTCATCTCAAGCGCCAGATCGAGTTCGGAGAGGAGGTTGATATTGGCGAGCAGGTGAATCCGGCTGCCGTCACGTGTCCAGGTCTCCTCCTGTATGTCGCGGCGGCGCTTGCGACGCTCGTAGTCGATCTGGCGTTGACGGTAATCGGCGCTGGTTTCAGCACTGGGCTGGACGATGATTTTGCCCGCCCCACAGTCCATCAGTACCTTTTCGCCGTTTGGAATGCGCAGCACTTCGGCGGCATCGGTCTGTATCATGGGGATCTGCAGCGAGCGTACGAGCAGCGTGACATGTGCCGTGCTGCCGCCCCCGACCAGCACGATCCCCTGGATGTTGTCCTGCGAAATCTTGAGGATATCCGAGGGCAACAACTCTGCCGTGACGATGATGTGAGCCTCTTCGACGGGGTCTTCTTCCAGGTCTTCACGGATGATGTTGTCGAGCAGCCTCAGAGCCAGGTCTTCGACATCGCCGACTTTTTCGCGCAGATAGTCGTGGCGGCTGGACTCGAAGAAGGAGATGAATTCGCGCGCAGTGGTGGCGATGGCCTTGGTCGGTGACATGCCGCCTGTCATGTGCTGGCGGATTTTGCCGATGAAACTGTCGTCCTTCAGCATCAGGATGTGCGACTCGAAGAGCATCGAAGCGGCTTCGGGCAGCCGTTTGCCGAGGGTGGCCTGATAATGCTGAATCTGGCGCGAGGTAAGTTCGACCGCCTGATCCAGTGAGCGCTGTGCCTCACGGGCGACTGTTTCTTTGCGAAACTCCTTGAGGATGGTCGAAGCCCGGGCCCGGGTCAGTACCCGGATAACTCCTTCGGCAACACCTTTGTTGAGAGATGTACCCTGAAAAATGCGTTCCTCGGTAATGACGAGCGGCTTCTTCTGATCGCGCGCTTTGCTCTCGAGCATAATCAGCGCACGGGCGTTTTCGAGTGCGACTGCCATCTGGGCGGCGGCATAACGCAGGGCGCTGATTTCCTCCGGCGAAAAGGGGATGCCGGTGGGACGTTGCAGCGTCAGAACTCCGATCCGTTCCTCGCCACGTTGCAGCGGAACAGCCAGCAAAGTATCGTGTGTTCCGGCAACGAGTCCGTTGAAAATGACAAAGCCCGGTTCACGACTGGCCTGAGTGGTGTAAATGGGGCTGCGCTGTGCCAGGGCCCGTCCTGAAACACTCTCGCCCAATGCCAGCGAGGCTTTGCCGACCAGGTCGGTCGGGGTGCCGTAAGCTGCTCGCAGGGTCAGACGCTGATTGGTCTCGTCGAAGAGAAAAACCCAGCACCAGGAGATCTCCCACCGTTTGCACAGGTACCCGACCAGCTTGTCCATCATGCTCTGGATGGACTCGCTGGATGACAGGATGGCCAGAAATTCGCCATCCCTGATCGGTGTCGCGGCTTCGATTTCCGCGCCGGTTGTCATACCCATTCCGTTTCCTCTGGTGGTGTTCGGCCCCGGGCAGGCAGGCTCCGGTTGCCTGACTCCGGTGGGCCGGTAAAGCACTTCAAATTATCGCCTCCCGGCCTCCAAAGGTCAAACGGTAAAAGTTGATCCGGACTTGCCGGTCAGCTCTGGTATTCCGGACGGATCCTCATGCCGGCCGCCCACTGGATGCCGCGTTTGACGATCTCGAAAGCCTCCGGCACCTCAAAGTCAGCCGCAACATGTCCGAGCGAAGTGTAAAACACACGCCCCTTGCCATACTTGCGGGTCCAGACAACCGGCATTTTGGTGCCCTTGATCCAGGGCGCATCACCGTGGCGTCCGGAGAAGGTGGTCCAGGCCAGAACCTTGTTGCCGGGATCGGTATGCATGTAGTACTGCTCGGACTTCATGCGGAACCGTGTCAACCCCTTCGTGAGCGGGTTGGTCTGGTCAATGCCGTCGACATAGTAGGTTATGATGTTGCCGGGATGAGCCACCCACTGGCCGCCGGTCATGAACTGATACTCGGTATCGTTGCGGAACGAGTCGCACATGCCGCCATGCCAGCCGGCCAGGCCACAGCCGGCACGGACAGTGTTGCAGAGGCCTTCGCGCTGCTCTTGGGTGATTTCGCCCATGGTCCAGATCGGTACGACCAGGGAAAACTTTTTCATGGCACGCTTGTCGGCATAGATATCCAGACTGTCGCGGATCGTCACCTTAAAGCCGCGGCTCTCCATCCAGGGAGCGACGAGTTCCATGCAGAGTTTGGGTTCGTGTCCGTCCCATCCGCCATAGACGATCAGGGCCTGGGGTGCCGGTGCCTTGCTTTTGGCTGCGGTTTGTTTGCTCATTTGCGCATTCCTTTAATGTGGCCTGCGGCAGGGGCTCTGCCGCACGTTTCGAGTTGTTGTTTGTCAAAAACATGCCGCCGGGCGGCAGCCAACTCAGTGTTCGACTTCGATTTTGGTGCCTTTGGGCTGGCCGATGGCTGTGAGCAGGTCGCTGAACCAGGGCTCATCAATATCGAAGGCCTTGCCACCCTTGATCCGCTCAAACTCGATCAGACGCAGCACATCGCCACGCTCTTCGTCTTCTCCGGCGACTCCGCTTTCAAACCGCAGAGCCCCCTCGACCGCCAGACGGGCACAACGGCGGATCAGCTCCTTGTCGGCCGCGTTGGAAGCTGACGCACGGCTGAAGTAGCCCGACTTCTGGACGAGCACCTTTTCGGCTCCGAGCATTTCGGCAAACTGACTGGCAAACCAGGCTCCGGAATTGATCTTGTCGAGGCGCGGGTGGCCGAAGGCATCACGGACGACTTCTTCGCCCCGCTCCAGCATTTCGGCAATAATGGTGCTGACGCCGGCACCTTCCGAAATAAAGAGGTTGACCGCATCTTCTTTTTCCATCGTCTTGCGCAGACGTTCGGCTTCGGCCTTGAAATCGAAATCCATTTCAGGAACGTAAACACCGTGTATTTCTACGCGCCCGCGGGTGTGTCCGATCTCAGGCAGGAAGATCCGGTCATCCAGCATTTTGCGATAGGCGTCGGCTGTGGCGGCAGTCAGCCAGCCGCAGTTGCGCCCCATCACCTCATGGATAATCAACATGCGCGGGTTGGCGCTGTTTTCGGCGACCACGTTCTCAAAAAAGCGTGCACCCTGTTCGGCTGCCGTCCAGGCACCCAGGCTCTGGCGGATCGGGATGATGTCGTTATCAATCGTCTTGGGCATGCCGACGACAGTCAGGTCGTAATCGTTGGTTTTCAGAAACTTGGCCAGATCAGCCGCTGCCGTGTTGGTGTCGTCGCCACCGATCGTATGCAGCACATCCACACCATCTTTCACGAGCTGGTCGGCCGCCACCTTCTGCGGATTTTCACCCTCTTTGACCAGGCCGCGCTTGACACAGTCCTTGACGTTGGTCAGCTTGACCCGGCTGTTGCCGAGCGGGCTGCCGCCGGCGCTATAAAGTGCGGCGATGCCTTTACGGGCCTCGCGTGAAAAAGCAATGCTGTGTCCCTCGAGCAGACCCTGATAGCCGTTGATGTAGCCGATCAGCTCCACATCGGGCGACATCTCGTCGTAATACTCGACCAGAGCGGCAACGGCTGAGCTGAGACAGGGGGCGAGACCGCCG
>CAZMGQ010000177.1:0-5159 GCA_964565855.1 uncultured Lentisphaerales bacterium
ACATAGTCGCTGGCCGGCTCGGTCAGGATCGTCTCGGGTGTCCCGATCTGTTCAATCACACCGTCCTTCATGATTGCAATCCGGCTGCCCAGCTTGAGGGCTTCGTCGAGATCGTGTGTGATAAAAACCACAGTTTTATTCAGACGGGCCTGCAAATCCACCAGCTCATCCTGCATCTGGGTCCGGATCAGCGGATCGAGCGCACTGAAAGCTTCGTCCATGAAGAGAATCTCCGGGTCGGTCGCCAGCGCACGGGCCAGACCGACTCGCTGCTGCATACCGCCACTCAGTGCCTGTACAGGGCTCGACTCGTAGCCCTCGAGACCGACGGCGACAATCGCCTCCTGTGCCTTGGCACACCGCTCTTCCGGCTCGACACCGCGTATTTCCAGACCGAACTCAACGTTTTGCAGCACATTGCGGTGCGGCAGAAGCGCAAACTGCTGGAATACCATGCCGAATTTGCTCCGCCGTACAGCGCGCAGCTCCGCCCGGTTGAGAGCCGTAATCTCTGCACCATCAATCATGACACGACCGAAAGTAGGCTCGATCAGCCGGTTGAGCAGACGTACCAAAGTGGATTTGCCGCTGCCCGAAAGCCCCATGATAACGAAGGTCTCGCCTCGATAGACTTCAAAGTTCGCATCCACTACAGCCGGAACTGTACCCAGCCGCGACATGATTTCTGCTCGTGACACTCCCTGATCCGAGAGCTTGCGGCTATCCCGGGGGTGCGGGCCGAAAAACTTGTAAAGCCCATGCGTTTCGATAACGACAGACTCAGCCGTGGTTGGCTGAATGTCGGGGGTATTCATTTGAATGTCTCCGGTTGGATATCCGGTTAGAAATAGTAGCCGAGGTTGACGTTGAAGCGGCTGTTCCAGCGATTGTTGCGGTTGGCACCGGCATCGCTGACGCGACTTTCTGAATAGCTGTCGCCATATACGTCATAGCGATCGCCGACAAATAGATTGCCATTCGAGATCGCATGATCGATATAGATGAACCATCCGCCGATCTCAAGCGATACGCCGGTGATGTTGAGAGCGCTGTTGTGGAAGCTCTCATCATCCAGCTTGCCGTCTTTCAGGATTATGCTGAAGTCGTTGTAGAAAGTCGCACTGTCGATCCAGCTCAGAGGCTGCTTGATGGTATAAGAAACCGCCGCCGATGGAATCAGGCCGCGTTTGGCCGTGGGCCAGGCAAAGTCGTAAGCACCGAGAACGATCAGGTCACGCGAGGGTTGCACTCCCGAGCTGTCGGTACGGTACCTGACATTGTACTCATAGCCCGAAAGCTGCAGCTTGACCCCCAGCGGTCCCCACTGAGTGTGGGAATGGATACTCAGAGCATAGGAGGCAGCATTGCGGGCACGTTCGTCACGTGCATCTAGCATGGCCCACTGCGCCGAGGCCCCGAAGGTCGTCAACAATTCCTCCGCTTTATAGTTTGCACGCAGGTTGAGCTGGTGCGTCTGCCGGTAAGAACCGGGGATCCCGCCGACATCTTCACGTACAACGGCGAAGGAATAGCGTGCGCTGTCTTCGGAAGATCCCTTGCCATCCCACATATCGCGGAAATAATAGCCACCCGCCAGCTCCCAGCGTCCTGCCTTCCGGCTGTAGTTGGCACCCAGCCGCATTTTGTCGGCCAGCCCCACATAGTAGTGCTGATCAAAAAACCAGCTATTGGCCGGACCATACGGACCGACACCGAAAGGAGTCCGCACCAGACCCAGCTCGATCCGGGAGTCATTCTCCCACTTGTGCCCCAGCCATCCCGTATGGAGAAAGTGGTACCCGTCATAAAACCGGTATTCACCAGCCCCGATCAGGCTTTCATGGTCCAGCTCTATGTTGAGGCGAAATGTATCCAGCTCGAAGTTGCCGCCATTTCCCCCACGCTGGGGCGCACCACCGGAGTCCTTGGCATAATCTCCCCGGATGTAACTGGTACGCAGGGCTCCGCCGATTTTTACTCCTTCGAACTCCAGCTCATCGGCCAGAGTTGTGACCAGACAGCCGGATAAAACAATAAACAACAGACGACGAAAATGAAAAGTCGCCATTCGGGTTTCCTTTCTGCTTGAAGGTTATACCGCAGCAAGAACGATAAACTCTAGGCGAGCAAATGCACCAACTAAAGCGGCAAGATGTTAGATAAACAGCCTTTCATGGGCCGGAACACCAATCAATTTATACATATATTTTTGGTTTTGCCAAGTTTTATCTTAAAAAACTTTAAAAACGGCCAGTTTCGCAAGCCTGCAATCACAAAATTGCGTAGTTCAAAAGTACAGCTTCGGCTGATACCTCAGGCGCGGAAAAGTGCCCCCAGCTTGCGCCCCAGCAACAGACTGGCACCGACGATCGTCACGGCCAGGAACAGCATCGCCCAAACTCCCAGTGCCGCCGCTACATAGCGGCCGGTGCCGAGAAGCTGGAACAACTCATAAATGGTTTTTGTAATCGGAAAACGTTCGGCCTGCTGTGCCAGCATCAGACTGTCCGAAACCTCCAGCATACTGAAGGCGAAAGCCAGCAGAATGCCCGCCGCCAGGTTGGCCGCAATCAGCGGCAGGGTCACACGGCGCAGACTGACCCAGGGACGGGCCCCCAGGTTGGCTGCCGCCTCCTCGAACGCCACCGAGGTCTGCTGCAGGCCCGCCACCGCCGAACGTACCATATAAGGCAGACGCCGGACGGCATAGGCAATCACCAGAAACAGGGTCGGGTTGACCCGCACATCCACCAGTGCCGCCCAGGCCGGATTGGCCTGCACAAAAGCGGTATGGCTGAGGTGCGAGCTGAGGGCCAGATAGCCGAAAGCCATCACCAGCCCCGGTACAGCCAGCGGCACCATCGCCAGGGTGTCCAGCACCCCCCGCAACGGGTTGCGCGACCGTACCACCAGCCAGGCGACCGCCAGACCCAGCACCAGATTGACCACCACGGCCATCGATGAGAAACCGAGGCTGTTGCGGATGGAGGAGACCGTCATCTCATGCCCCAGCGCTTCGATATAGTTGACGCTGGAATATGCGCCCGGCAACAGAGTCCGGTACCAGCCGCCCGGCGGGGTGAAGCTTGTCAGCACCACTCCCGCATGGGGTGCCAGTGCCAGCAGCCCCACCAGGGCAAATGGCAGAGTCGCTACCATGCCACGCCAGCCCCGCAGTTCGATGGCACTGTGGGCAATCGAAGCTTTGCCCTGCATGGCATAGTAGCGTCGTCCGAAAATGCCGCGACCGAAGGTATAGAGCAGCACGCTACAGACCAGCAGCACCGTTACCAGCGCATAGGGGAATGGATTGGACCCGACTTCCTTGAGAGCATCGAACACCTGAACCGAGGCACATTCAGTATAGTTCAGGATCAGCGGAGCCCCCAGCTCGGTAAAGCTCCAGATGAAGACAATCGTACCGCCGGCAAAGAGACCCGGCATGATCAAGGGCAGCGTGATGCGCCAGAAACGCCGCCAGCCGCCACAGCCGAGATTGGCTGCCGCCTCTTCCATGGCCGGATCGACATTGGCCAGAGCCGCCACGATATTCAGGTAGAGAATCGGGTACAATCCCAGCGATTGCAGCAGCACCACCCCGGCATAGCGGCTCTTGCCCAGCCAGTCGATCGGCCCCAGACCCAGCAGGGCATTCAGGGCACCATACTGACCCAGAATCTGGGTCAGACCGATCGCCCCCACAAAAGGCGGCAGGATCATCGGTACCAGGATGCCTGCCGTCCAGAAACGTTTGCCGGGGAAGTCGAAACGGTGGCTGATCCAGGCCAGCGGCACCGACAGAAGCAGCGCCAGACTAGTCGTGCCGACCGCGATCAGCAGGCTGTTGGCCAGACCCTCGGCATAGATCGGATTTTCGAAAACGCCCCGCAGGTAGCGCCAGGTGAACTCACCTTCCACCCAGAAACCACCCCGCACGACCATCAGGATCGGCAGGATCAGAGCTACTCCCAGCACAGTGGCACAGATACTGAAGAGCAGCCAGTGGGATCGGTTACGCATAGTCTCCGCTGCGGGGCTGGATGCTGCTTAGAAGGTCCAGTTGACCAGCGGCAGCACCGGCAGGTTTTCCTTCGACAGGATCACGTTCACCAGGCCAATCTGCAGGCCGTAACCACCTTCGGCAATGTTGAGAAGACCCAACTGGAGACCGTTCAGTGCGACAACGTAGTTGACGAAAAAGGCTGCCTGGAGACCAGTCACCTCGCCGGACGAACGGCTGAAGAAAGCGTTGAACTGTACGCCTTCAACGTCGCGCGCAAAACCCACCAGCCCCCACTGGGCACCCTTCATCAGCCCGAGATCGTGCGGTACAACACCTATGTGCAGGCCGGTGAAATCGCCGCCGGCCTGTGAGTACAAGCCGCCCAGCAGACCCACACCGCCACCTTCGACAACCGCAACGATTCCACCGGCGATACCGACCATGCGGCCACCGATTTCATTGTAGAACGCGCCGGAGTAGCCTGTTACATCGCCACCGGTTTCGTTGACGATACCCCACTGAAAACCGGTCAGATCCAGCTCAGTGCGGTTGTAGATGCCCAGATCAACACCGCGGACGATGGTGTTTTCGCCATAGATATTGAGACGCAGACCTGTTACGTCCTGATTGGCCGGCACTAACTGCAGCTTGGGAGCCCAGAGGGCCGCCTGGAAGTAGTTATTGGCGGCTGCCCATGAAAAGGCAAAGCCGATAACGGCAAGAGTTAACATTGTCTTTACGTTACGCTGCATTTTCTCCTCCTGTGTTTGAGTGCAGATCACTGATGACGCGCAGATCATACCCTGATGCCTGTTCCATTTCAAGGTAGTAAACGGTTTCCACCAGCAATTCCAATTATGAACTGCTCCATAATTCGAGTTACTGCTGTTCCTGGACATACAGGAATCTCTGTCCTACAGTTGTCCACAAGCACCCGCTGGGAATAATGTAGGATAGGCATTCTTGCCTGTCCCAGCTCAGTCCCGGAACTGTACTTGATGCTGTTCCCGGACAGACAGGAATGTCTGTCCTACAGTTGTCCACAAACACCCGCTGGGAATAATGTAGGATAGGCATTCTTGCCTGTCCCAGGCTCAGTCACGGAACTGTACTTGATGCTGTTCCCGGACAGACAGGAATGTCTGTCCTACAGTTG
>CAZMGQ010000178.1:0-5145 GCA_964565855.1 uncultured Lentisphaerales bacterium
GATACTGCCCGGCAGCCACAGCTCCATCGGCAACAGACCCGCCGCCTGCGGTTGGGCAAGGTTGCCATCGGTGGCGGTGCCCCGGTTTCGGTTCAGACCATGACCAACAGCGACACCCGCGATGTCGCCGCAACAGTCGCCCAGATTCGTTCGGTCGCCGCCCTCGGTTGCGATATTGTCCGCATCGCCGTGCCGGATCAGGCAGCGGCGGAAGCCCTGCGCGAAATCCGCGCCCAGACTCCCGATATCCCGCTTGTCGCCGATATTCACTTCGACTATCGCCTCGCTCTCGCCGCCCTGCAGGCCGGTATCGATGGCCTGCGCATCAACCCCGGCAACATCGGCGGCGAGGATCGCATCCGGGCCGTGGTCAAGGCGGCAGAAGCCAGACAGGTGCCGATCCGTATCGGCGTCAACGGTGGTTCGCTGGAAAAAGACCTGCTCGAAAAGCACGGCTCCGCCACTGCCGAAGCTCTGGTCGAAAGTGCGCTGCGCCACGTCGCCCTGCTGGAAAACGCGGGCTACCGCGCCATCAAGATTTCAGTCAAAGCCTCGGACGTACTGCGAACGGTTGCCGCCTACCGGCTTCTGGCTCAGGAGACCGACTGTCCGCTGCACCTCGGTGTAACCGAAGCCGGTACTTTTGTGGCCGGTACGGTCCGGTCGAGCGTTGCACTGGGACAGTTGCTCGCCGAGGGAATAGGTGACACGCTGCGAGTTTCCCTGACCGACATTATCGAACAGGAAGTCCGCGTGGGGCTCGAAATCCTGCGCTGTCTCGAACTGCACGCCCCCGGTCCGGCAATCACCTCCTGCCCCACCTGTGGCCGTACCCAGGTGGACATGACGACCACGGCACGTGAGGTGGAGGAAGCCCTCGAAAAACTCTACCATGCCGAACCGACACTGGCTCGTCCCCGCGTCGCCGTCATGGGCTGCATTGTCAACGGTCCCGGCGAAGCACGTGATGCCGATATCGCCCTGATCGGGGGGCGCGGTTTTTTTGACCTGTATGTCGGTGGGCAGCGTCAGACGCGTCACCCGGCTGCCGAGGCAGTCGCGGCTCTGGTGGAAACTGTGCGACAGTGGCAGCCGCCCGCAACGGGAGGCGGAGCATGACCGCCAAAATTGCCAAATCAGCCCGTTCCGCCCGTGGCAGAATGCGACTCGACCTGCTCTCGATGCTGGCCGACCTCTATGCCCTGGTGGTCTCCTATTTCCTGGCACTGCACCTGCGTTTCAGCGCCGTTGCCGGACCGATCGTGTATGGCTTTCTGAACGAACTGCTCGGACTCGGCGGCGGCGCCGATCTTTCGACGACGACTCAGCATGTCACTTATACCGAGGGTGCCCTGTACTATCTGGCGCCGATGGCAGCACTACTTTACTTCCTCAACGCCATCCAGGATCTCTATCAGGAACATCGCCACCTGCGGCGCCAGCCGGTACTCTGGCGGCTGCTCGTCAGTAATTCAGTCGTGCTGACCTGTCTGACCCTGGCCCTCTACTTCCGCCGCAACACCTGGCATCCACGCAGTTTTTTTGTAACAGTCTTCTTTTTCAACATGGCTCTCGCACCCTTCATGCGGCTGCTGGTGAGGCGCGGTATGACGTACCTGCGCAGACATTATGGCTGGTGGCAGACCCCCACTGTTCTGGTCGGCAAAACTCCCGAAGCCGAGAGAGTGCGTGAAATTATCGAAAACCGTCACCCCCACGGCACCCACATCGTGGGTCATGTAGCCTCGCCAACCGACGGCAACCTGAAAGAACTGGCCAAAATACTCGGCGAAACCGGCGCCAACCTCGTCATTATCGCCGATGACTCACTTTCTGTTGCCACCACGATGCATATCCTCGACCTGACAGCCCGGGCCGACGCAGCCGCCAAGGTTCTCACACACAAACTGGCCGTCCTGCAGACACGGGCAGGCGAGCGTTTTGATACAATCCTCGGCACCCCCCTGGTTCACTTCGAGGCCCCCTCTGTCTCAAATAAAAACGTCCTCTGGCGCCAAGTACTCTCACGCCTGCTGGCAGTTACAGCCCTGATTGTGCTCTCGCCCCTGCTCCTGCTGACGGCCCTGCTGATAAAGCTGACCGATCCCGGGCCGGTCTTCTTCGTGCAGGAAAGGTTCGGCGTTGACCGTCGGCCTTTCCGCATGTACAAGTTCCGCACCATGCGGGTGGATGCCGAAAAACTGCTTGAAAAACTCGAAGCCAGCAACGAGGCCGGTGGCGGACTTTTCAAACTCAAACACGATCCGCGTGTCACCCCGATCGGACGTTTTTTGCGACGCTACAGCATCGATGAATTGCCCCAGATCTTCAACGTCGTCAAAGGCGATATGCGCATCGTCGGGCCGCGCCCGCTGCCTTATCGCGATGTGAAGAACTACTACGAAGACTGGCACTATCATCGGCACCAGGGACGTCCCGGCCTGACCTGTCTCTGGCAGGTTTCGGGTCGCAGTGAAATTGACTTCGAAAACATGTGCATCCTCGACGTTTATTACCTCCGCAACCAGAACTGGCCGATGGACCTGCGCCTCGTTTTCCGTACCATGGGCGTCGTCCTCTTCGGACGTGGAGCATGGTAAGAAAGTTCTATGGAGGGCGAACCTGTGGTGAGCCGCCAGCACAGAGAAAAGAACATGTCGCCGAAAAACGATAAAGTTGACTTGCTAGATTCAAATTCCCGCACCGAACGTCCCCTGCTGGTGCACTTCGGCGCCGGTGCCATCGGACGTTCGCTGGTGGGCAGCCTTTTTTCACAAGCCGGATACGACATTGTTTTTGTCGATGCCGACCAGCGTGTTGTCGAAGCCCTGCAACAGCGGCGCAGTTATCAGGTGGTTATCAAGGATGATCTGCCGGAAACCGTTTCGCCCCTGATCGAGGTCCGTCATGTGACGGCACTGGCAGCGGACGACACCGCTGCGGTTGCCGCTGCCGTAGCCCGGGCGGATCTGCTGGGCACGTCGGTCGGTGCGGCGGTGTTGCCGCACGTCCTGCGTTCCATCGCCACCGGCCTCAAAGAGCGCGACCGTCCGGTTTCGATCCTCTTTTGCGAAAACCTGAACTCTGTCGCTTCTTTTGCCGCCGAAATCCTGCAGCAGGCGCTGGGGGCAGACTATCCTCTGAGGGAACAGGTCGGCCTGGTTGCCACCAGTATCGGCAAGATGGTACCGATCATGCCCGATTCAGTCCGGGCAAGGGATCTGCTAGAAGTCTGGGGCGAAGCCTACAACCGTATCATTGCTGATGGGCAGGCTTTCCGTGGACCGCTGCCCGCTGTGCCGGGGCTGCAACTGGAGTCCAACTTTCAGGCACATGTCGAGCGCAAGCTCTTTGTCCACAACCTGGGACATGCCGCCTGTGCCTGTCACGGTTTCCTGCGTGGCCATGAGCTGATCGCCGCCGCCATGGGCGACCCGGCAATTGCCGCCGCCACCCGGGCGACGATGGAGGCGGCGGCCGAGGCGCTGACACAACGGTATCCGGCCGACTTTGCCCCGGCTGATCAGGCGGAACATGTCGCTGACCTGCTGCGACGTTTCGCCAACCGGGCACTGGGCGATACCGTCTTCCGTGTCGGACGCGACCTGGCGCGCAAACTGGCACCAGGCGACCGTTTTATCGGTGCCCTGCATCTGGTCGTCGAGACCGGCGGCGATGCCCGGCCGATCTGCGATGCCATTGCCGCCGCCCTGCACTTTGCCGCCACTGACGAATATGGCGAAGAGTTTCCCGGCGATGCCGCGCTGCGGGATCAGGTCGCGACACAGGGCGTGACGGATTTTCTGATCAGACACGCCCGGCTGGATCCCGTGCAACATGCCGCCCAGATCGCATATATAGAAAAACGCCACAGGCAGTTGGCCTGTGGCGTTATTGGTAATTAAGCCATTAAACCGCTTCAGCCTTCCAGCACGGCTCCGGCCGAGGCGTTGCAGACCAGCTTGCGATAGCGGGCCAGATAGCCTTCGAGCTTGCGTTCGGGAGCCGGCGGAGGATTGGCACGACGACGGACGATTTCCTCTTCGGAAAGCAGTGCTTCGAGGCGATGACCGGGAATATCGATCCGGATCCGGTCGCCATCCTGCAGCAGTCCGATCAGGCCGCCTTCAGCCGCTTCGGGCGAGACGTGTCCGATGCAGGCACCACGCGTACCGCCGGAAAAACGGCCATCGGTAATCAGGGCCACACTTTCGCCGAGTCCCTGTCCCATGATATAGGAGGTGGGGGCCAGCATTTCCTGCATGCCGGGACCACCACGCGGGCCTTCATGGCGGATCACCACCACGTGACCTGCCGCCACGCGTCCTGCCAGAATTCCTTCACAGGCTTCTTCCTGCGATTCGAAGATGATCGCCTCGCCCTCGAACTGCAACATATTCTCGGCCACACCGGCCTTCTTGACCACGGCGCCCTCTTCGGCCAGGTTGCCCCAGAGCACCGTCAGACCGCCGTCCTGAGAATAGGCGTTTTCGACTGTGCGGATAACTTCGTCGTCGCGCACTTCGGCCTCGGCAATGTTTTCGCCGAGTGTCTTGCCGGTGACGGTGATGCAGGAGAGGTCCAGCAGACCGGGGATGTCGGCAATACGCTTGAGAATCGCCGAGATACCGCCGGCAGCATCCACATCTTCCATGTGGTAGTTGGAGGAGGGCGAAACTTTGCAGACGTTGGGGCAGCGCTGTGAAATATCGTTGATCCGTTCGAGATCATACTCCACCGCCGCCTCACGGGCGATTGCGAGGGTATGCAGCACGGTATTGGAGCTGCCGCCCATGGCCATATCGAGGGCAAAGGCATTGTCGATTGATGCCAGTGTCACGACATCACGCGGACGCGGACCGCCAGCACGTGCCATCTCGACAGCTCTGAAAGCCGCCGCACGCCAGAGTTCCTTGCGGGCGGGGTCGATCGCCAGGATCGAGCCGTTGCCGGGCAGAGCCATGCCGATGGCCTCGCAGAGGCAGTTCATTGAGTTGGCGATGAACATGCCGGAGCATGACCCACAGGTGGGACAGGCCTTGCAGGCGATGTCTTCCAGTTCTTCATCGGCCATTTTGCCGAGTTTGTGTCCGCCGACGGCTTCGAAAACCGTGATCAGGTCGATTGCGGCGCCCGAGCTGGAGA
>CAZMGQ010000179.1:0-3030 GCA_964565855.1 uncultured Lentisphaerales bacterium
CAACTGTGCGTCTCCGAGGGCGACGGTCACCTGAAAATCGAGCAGGGCCTTGGCTCCGACATGTGAAGGCCGGTCTTCACCGATCTGGACACTGACAGTGGGCCGGGGCGGCTGGCGGCGATTCCACCAGTCGGGCACCCGGACAATTATACCAGCTTCTTCCAGGATATTGATCTCCTGCAGCAGTTGATAGGCTTCGCTGACTTCCCAGGCCAGGGCTTGATAGATGCGGCCCGACTCGTAAAGTTGACGGACAAAAGTGCTGCGACCGATGGCATCCCTGATCGGGGCCAGCAGGTTGAGCAGGGCTTCGCGATTCTGGTTGCCGGCATATTCGGTGAGAGCCCTTTGCAGCGGCAGGTGCTGCACACGGCCGAGATCAGACATGCGGCTGGCGTAAGTTGCCATGAAGGCAAAGGGACGCTGCTGGTTCTTCTTGTTTTCGGCCAGATGAAAGGTGACACGTCCGACAGTGCGCCAGGCCGGGTTGATCGACTGCAGGAAAGCAGCGGTGTCGCCATCCATGGATGTGATTTGCCTGTGTACCGCACGGTCAATTTCGTCCCAGAGGCGCAGAGCACGTGCGACATCGAAATATTCGAGACCACGCAGGGGCGGGGCAGCTTCGATCCATTCCTGCAGAGCAGTTTCGGAGGGTGGCGGAACCCGGGTGGGGGTCTGTTCGTCGTTGCGCGGCAGATGGCAGAGGGTTGTCAGGTAGAGGCGCGCAAAGTTGCGGGCAAAGGCCAAGGAGGCCACCAGCGGCTGATTGAGTGTCGCCAGATGCAGGAAACCAGCTGCCGGTTCGGTGGCAAAAGTCTGCTGCAGGGTCAGGGCTTCGCCGGTTAGTTCGGTAGCCGGGTCGGGCTGGAACAGATAAAAATTTCCGCTGGGTGAGAGTGAGAGTTCGAGATTCATATAGAATTCGGCGTTTGCAGGCAGATGACATGCTGCATCACCGTCTTACCCGGAAATAAAAAGCTCCTGTCCATGGCGGTGATCAAACGGGAGGCAGTTTATTCGGTTGGCGTGAAGGCGTCAAAAGAAAAGAGTCAGTGGGCTTCGAGCCAGTTGGAGCCGGTGGCGAGGTCGACCTTGAGGGGGACGGGGAGTTGGAGGGCGTTGCTCATGCGGTCGGTGACGATCTGGCTGACGGTTTCGACCTCGGTGCGGGGAACATCGAGCACGAGTTCGTCGTGTACCTGGAGGACGAGGCGGGATTTGAGGTTTTGTTCGCGGAGGTCGCTGTGGATGGCGACCATGGCAAGCTTGATCAGGTCGGCGGCCGAGCCCTGGACGGGGGTGTTGATGGCGATGCGTTCGGCGGAGGAGCGGAGGGTGTTGTTGCGTGAGGTGATATCGCGCAGGGGACGCCGGCGTCCGAGCAGGGTGGTGACGTAGCCTTTGTCGCGGGCTTCGGCGACGGTACGATCCATATAATCGCGCACGGCCGGGTACATGTTGAAGTAGGCTTCGATCAGTTCGGCTGCCTGTTTGCGGGGGACACCGAGGCGTTGCGAGAGGCCGTAGGCCGAGATGCCGTAGATGATGCCGAAGTTGACCATCTTGGCCTGATCGCGCATGCCGGAGGTGACGAATTCGGCTTCGATGCCGTGGACACGGGCGGCGGTTTCGGTGTGGATGTCGGAGTCGTTGCGGAAGGCTGCGAGCAGGCCTTCGTCGCCGCTGAGGGCGGCCATCATGCGCAGCTCGATCTGTGAGTAGTCGGCCGAGAGCAGGACGTGGTCGGCATCGCGTGGGATGAAGGCGGCACGGATGCGGCGTCCGCGTTCGGTGCGGATGGGGATGTTCTGGAGGTTGGGGTTGTCGGAAGAGAGGCGGCCGGTTTCGGTGAGGGCCTGGTTGAAGGATGAGTGGATGCGGCCGGTCTCGGGGCGGATCCACTGGGGCAGTTTGTCGACGTAAGTTGACTTGAGTTTGGTGCAGGTGCGGTATTCGAGGATCAGGTCGATGATCGGGTGCTGCCCTTTGAGGCCGAGGAGCACCTCTTCGGAAGTGACATACTGGCCAGTGGGGGTGCGACCGGCGGGGGGGAGCTTGAGATCGGTGAAGAGGACTTCGCCGAGTTGTTTGGGGGAGGCGATATTGAAGTTGCTGCCGGCGGCGGCGTGGATGTTTTTTTCCAGCTCGGAAATTTCGACCCCCAGCTCGGCACTGTACATATTGAGGGAAGTGGCATCGACACGGACGCCTTCGCTCTCCATATCCAGCAGGACCGGCACGAGGGCGTTTTCGCAACGTTCGAGAGCATCGGTCGCGTTGGCTTCGCGAACGGCCGGCGCGAGATGCTGGTGGAGGCGCAGCGTGACATCGGCATCTTCGGCGGCATAGGTGGCGACCTGTTCGAGCGGCAGGGCATCCATCGTAAGCTGATCCGGGCCACGGGGGCCGATCAGGCGCAGGATCGGGATGGGCTCGTAGTTGAGCAGGGACCTGGCGAGACGGTCCATGCCGTGGCGGCTGGCGGGGTCGATCACATAGTGGGCCAGCATGGTATCGAAGAAGGGGCCGCTGACCTCGATGCCAGCGTGACGCAGGACGGCCAGATCGAACTTGAGGTTGTGGGCTATTTTGAGCGAGTCGGGGTTGCTGAAAAGCGGCTGCAGGGTTGCAAGGATGCGGGAGGCTTCCTCCTGGTCGGGAGGCAGGGGCAGATACCAGGCCTTGCCGGGGGTGGCGCAGAAGGAGAGGCCGATCATACGGTCGCTCCAGACATCGAGACCGGTAGTTTCGGCATCGAAAGCCCAGGCGGAGGCGGAGTTAAGTTCGTCCAGCATGGTCTGGCGGTCGGCCTGAGTCTGACAGATGCGGTAATCGTGCGGCAGATCGTCAAGCGTCTGGAAAGTGGGGATATCCGGCTCTGCCACAGTGGCCGGTTCGGTGGCAGTGGCAGGAGCGGCGGCGGGGGGCGGGGCAGCACCCGGCTGATCCGGCATGGAGACATTGAGGGCAGTGAGGAGGGGCAGGTCATTGTCCGCCGTCGGCGCGGGGGCAGGGGGGCTGGGCTGG
>CAZMGQ010000179.1:3040-5071 GCA_964565855.1 uncultured Lentisphaerales bacterium
ATTTAATGCCGGTTATGGTTACTAAATTTATTTGTCTCCGCGGGGGAGGGGGGGCGGGGCTGGGTGGAGAAGAGCGGCAGGTCATCGGCCACGCCCGGGGTGACGGTGACCGGATGGTCCTTGAGGAGACGCTGGGAGAGGGAGAGGAGTTCGTACTTCTGGCAGAAGCGGGCGACGGCCTCGGGGTTGAGGTCGCGGATGCGGAGGTCGTCGAGTGTGGCCTCGATCGGGGCATCCTTGGCGATGGTGGCCAGCCAGCGTGAGAGGCGGGCATCATCGGCATGGTCGCGGACGCGCTCCTGCAGTTTGCCGGTCAGTTTTTCGACATTGGCGATCACGCCTTCGACGGTTTCGTATTCGTGCAGCAGTTTGACGGCGGTTTTGGGGCCGACACCGGGGATGCCCGGGATGTTGTCTGACGAGTCGCCGGCCAGGCCGAGCAGTTCGATCATCTGGGCGGGGGAGGTGATTTCCCAGCTCTCGCAGACTTCGGCAACGCCGTAGCGTTCGTGGGCGACATCGCCGCGGCCGGGGCGGAAGAGGGTGATGCCGGGGGTGACGAGCTGGGCAAAATCCTTGTCGGGGGTGAAGAGTGAGACCTTCATGCCGGCGGCTTCGCCACGGGCGGCGAGAGTGCCAATGACGTCGTCGGCCTCATAGCCTTTGACACGGATAAAGGGGAGATTCATGGCGTCGGCAAACTCTTCGGCCATGGGGATTGAGGCGGCGATATCTTCGGGGAGTTTATCGCGCTGGGCTTTGTAGGCCGGGAAGCGGTCGTGGCGGAAGGTGGGTGAGGTATCCATCGCCAGGGCGACGTGGGTGGCCTTTTCGTCGTCGAGCATCTGGAGGACGAGCGAGGTAAAGATGAAGATAGCCGAAGTATTGACGCCGGAGGAAGTCAGGCGCGGGCGACTGACGAAGGCGAAGTGGCCGCGATAGAGCAGCGGCATCACATCGATCAGCAGGAGGTTGGGGGCGGGCTGGGACATGGTGAGTACTCCGGCATGGGCAGGGGGGTGGTTGATAAAAAGAAAACCGGCGACCAAGCGACATTTCTTGTGGGAATGCCGTGGCGCCGGTCCAGAAACTTCCGGAAGAGGCAAGTGCCTTTTCCGGCTCTGCACAGCAGCTTATTTTTTCTTCTTCTTCGGTGGTACGATGGCGTCCTGTGCGATCTTCGAGAGGCGGAATTTGACCACCTTCTTGGCGGGGCAGACCATGGTCTGGCCGGGGTTGCGAGGATCGGGGCGAACCATACGCTTGCGCTCTGTGACGACCAGCTTGCCAAGACCGGGCAGGGTAAAACCATTTTCCAGTTTTTTGGTGCCGGTGTAGACGATCTCCAGCAGGGATTCGTAAACGTTTTTAGCTTGAACTTTTGTAAGCTTGTTCTTCTCTGCCAGTGCGTCGATGAGCTGAGCCTTTGTCTGTGGTATTACGACCTTTTTCGCCATGGTAAACTCCTTTCGTGTCGAATTTGGATGGCGTTGGCAATTAGATAGTCATAAAACGGCTCTGAATGCAACCAAAAAAACACCCAAAATGCCATTATTACGCTGAAAAGAGGGGTTTTTGGCATAAAATTGGAGGTTTTGCATCAGTGAGTGCTTTTCCGGCCTGAATTTTCGGGAAAAAGCTGCATCGCAAGTTTCGGGGCGGCGACAGGCTGCAACTGATCTGACCCGGCCTCGCGCGCGCGCCAATAAATGGTTTTGACCAAGGGGGGCGGATGTGTCAGCATACCGCCTCATGTCTTCTGAATCAGCGAGATTTGTGGTTCATGCCCCGGCCAAGGTGAACCTGACCCTGGAGATTCTGGACGAGCGTCCTGACGGCTATCACGACATCCGGTCGGTGATGTCGCCTGTTTCATTGTATGACACGGTGACAGTGACCGGGAATGGCGGCAGTGATCTGATTGAGTGTCGGACGGTGGCGGAGGGAGTGGAGCTGGCTGAACTGGGGGAGCTGCCGATGGAGCGGCACCTGGCGGTACGGGCGGCAGTGGCGCTGCGTGAGGCGAGCGGG
>CAZMGQ010000180.1:0-5057 GCA_964565855.1 uncultured Lentisphaerales bacterium
GAGAGGGAAGGGGGCAGGCATGGAGCGATCTCAGGAATTGGAGTTGATGGTGCGCATGACACAGTGGGCGGCATAGGCTGCGACGGCGTCTTCGACCGTGGCTCGCTGCGGGGTGATGGCCCGTTCGACACCGTGATGGCGTAGTGCGCCGGCATCCTGCGGACCGATGACGAAGATGTCCTTGTTATCCAGCGGAGCCGTGCCGAACTGTTCGACCAGACTGTCGACAGCCGAAGCACTGGCCAGAAAAACGGCATCGTAGAGCGGCAGGACGGTTTGGCGGATACGGTTGCGGCAGATGACGACATCGTCCACTACTGCGAAGTGCCGACGCAGACGTTCGGCGAGAGCGTTGCCGGCCCGGTCCGAGCGCAGGCGGCAGATGCGGGCCGTGGCGGGAATGATTTCGAGTGCGGCGGAGAAAACCCCTTCGGTACTGAAATCGGTCTCGGGCAGGGCATCCGGTTCGAGGCGGTAGAGAGCCAGGGCGGCGGCTGTGCCGGCACCGCAGCAGAGGATGCGTGGCAGAGTCCGGACATTGCCAACCTGATTGAGCAGGCAGCGGACGGCTGAGGGCGAGGTGAGGATGATCCAGTCGTAGGAAGAGAGATCCGGCATGGGTTCCGCGATCAGTTCGATCAGGGGTTCCTGGACCGGGATGCCGCCGAAATCACGCACGGCCTGAGCGGAGCGGGTCTGGATATCGCGGCTGCAGGTCAGCCAGATGCGGCGGCCCTGCAGGGCACCGTAGTTCTTGTAGCGGAAGGCGGGGGACATTGTCTGGCCGGCGAGCAGCAGGCCGGGGCGGTCGTCGGGAGGTGGAGCCTGATCGGCGATAGTGGCGAGGTCGGCATGGACGATCTCCTCGCGGCTGCCGCCGGCATCCAGCACCAGAGCGGCGGGAGTGTCGGGGGGGAGACCTGTTTCGGTGAGACGATCGGATGTTTCCGCCAGTTTGCTACGGGACATGAAGGCGGCGTAAGAAGTGTGCCGGGACGTGTCGCCTTCGTCATCGCCTGCCCTGGTTCCGGTAAAGACGTGAAAGCGGTCGCAGAGGCCGCGGCGGGTGAGCAGGAGTCCGCTGCCGGTGGTGGCCGTGGTGAGGCTGCTGACGCCGGGGATGACATGCCAGGGGAGGCGGGCTGAATCGAGTGCTGCGATCTCTTCGGCGAGGCGGCCGAAGATGCCGGCATCGCCACCCTTGAGGCGGACAACACGTTTGCCCTGACTGGCAAAACTGGTAAGCAGGGCACAGATTTCGTTCTGGGAGGTGGAGGGCTGACCGGCACGCTTGCCGACGAAAATAGCCGTGGCGGCAGGTGGGAGAGCTTGCAGCAGCTCGGGATCGATCAGGGCGTCGTAGAGACAGACATCGGCCCGACGCAGGGCGTCGAGACCGGCGACGGTGCAGAGGTCGCGTCCGGCACCGGCACTGACAAAAGTGACCGGCCGTAGAAAGAGCGAGCGGATGTGGCTCAGGCGCGGGTCGTTGCGTCGGCAGGTGATGGCGAGGGAACCCTGACCGGGAGGGGTGGGCAGATCGGCGGATGGGATCTGGGCGGCGATGCGATCTGCGAGCCCCAGGCGCTGGAGGGCGGCGGCGGCCATGATCAGGGCGTCGTACTTGCCCTCGTCGAGTTGGGCGAGGCGCTCTTCGATGGTACCACGGATCGGGAGTGCGGTGGCGGCGGGGAAATGCTGCGCCACATAATCGATCCGACGCTGGCTGCTGACACCGATGCGGCGTGGAGTGAGCGAGCCGACGATGACGTCATGTGGATCGGCCGGTTGCGGCAACCAGAAAAAGTCGAGTTGCGGATGCAGCGGATCGGGCAGATCCTTGGCACTGTGGACGGCACAGTCGATGGAGCTGTTGAGCAGGGCTGCGTCGAGGTCGCGGGTGAAGAAGTCCGGCTCGGCAAGGGTCAGGTCCTGCGCTTTGTCGCGGTCGCCGGGCGAGGAGAAGGGCGTGATCTCCCAGGATGTTTCCGGGAGAGAGAGTCGGATTTGCCTGACAGCCTCTTCAGCCTGCAATAGAGCCAGGCGGCTTGAGCGGGCGCCGATGCGGAAGGCAGCAGCCAGAGTCATGAAAAATGCTCCTGCGGTTGATGGGGAGTTCGTGGTCGTCAGGGCGACCATTGGGCGACGATCGATTCGCCCTCGGTGAGGCCGTCGGTAACCTCAAAGAAGAGGTCGTCGAAGGGGCGACCCTGGATAGGCTTGGACTGCAGCCGGGCACGTGGACTGTGGGGGGCAGGATGGACGGCAAAGCCGGTGTCGGTACGACCGACTGCACCGAGCGGGACGAGCAGTCGTTTTTCGACCGGCTCGACGATGATCTCGGCCAGGGCGGACATGCCCGGGTGCAGTTCGACGTCTTCAAAGTCCTCGAAGCGGACGCGGACATTGAACATGGTGACGCCGGAGGGGGAGCCCTCGTAGCCGCGCGGTGCGACATCCTGCCGATCGCGACCGACACCGCCGACGGTATCGATCTTGCCCCAGAAAATACGGTTGGGGAAGGCGCCGACATGAATCCGGGCGCGCATACCGACCGAGACCCGGTGGACGTCTGACTCGTGGACCATGAGGTTGACGCTGAAAGAGCTGCGTCCGACGATATCGGCGATAATATCGTACTTGTGCTTGCGGATGCCGGCGGCGAAAGGCTGCCAGGTGCCGCCCTGACGCCAGTCGGAGTACATGCGGACCCGCATGACGCCATTGGTGCTGGCATAGGTGGTGGTATTTTCGAAGTCGATCTGGTTGAGATTGCGGTCGAACATGCGCTGGTCCTGTTCGAGCTTGCTGACCAGCATATCGGAATCTATCTGGGCCAGGCGACGTGCGACGGCTGATTCACCGCGGGCGAGATCGGCGGCATAACGTTCGACTGTACGTTGGTTTTCCAGCAGATCTTCGTCGCGGGCTCCTTCGAGACGTAGCTGGACCTGGAGTTTTTTCTCTTCGAGGGCGGCGCGGACGGTTTTTTCGCGACGTTCGTAGCGTTCGAGGACGGCGTCGGCAATGAAGCCGCGTTCGTGCATACGCTGTTGACGCTCTTTCTCCTCTTTGGCGTCGAGCCAGTCCAGCTCGGACTGACGCAGCTCGATTTCGAGCAGGCGGCGTTGGGCGGGGGTCAGTCCATCGCGCAGCTTGCGTCCCTCCATTTCAGCCAGACGCAATCGGGCTTCGGCATTCAGCAGCCGGTTCTGCTGCTCCATTTCGGTTTGTTTGCGACGGGCTTCGCGGACGGTATCTTCAATTTCTTCGAGTTGGATATTGAGGTTGTCGGAGTCGATCTTTTCGGCAATGTCAGCACCGTCAATGCGTAACACAACCTCTCCGGCTTCGACATGGGTGCCGCTCGGCAACAGTTCCAGAATGTCGCCCGTAGCTCCCATCATGACCGGGTGGGCATCGACCACATCGACGATGCCGCGTTCGACCAGTGCGGCATCGCTGAGGATGGACTGGGCGGTGGCCAGCAGCGGCATGGGGGGTGGCAGCAGACGGTCACGCACGACATAGAGTGCGAAGGCGATGATTACTACGGGAAGCAGCAGCCACTGTGGTTTGATGCGGGTGAAAAGGGGCTTTTTCATGGCTGTCCCTTTCCGGCTGCATTTTCACGCAGGGCGATAATGGCGACTGAGCCGGGTTTGAGCTCAATACCGGGCGGCGCATCGATTTCGACCCGGATGTGGAAAACTGTTTCGCCGAGAGCCTCGTGGGCCGAGTAGAGGCCGCGCTCAGTATCTTTGGGGCGGCGTTGTTCGAAGAGGTATTCGATATCACTGATTGTGCCGATAAGGGCTGTTTCCAAGATTGAGGGGACACGGACCTCAACATTTTTGCCGATCTCTACATCGACAAAGTGACGTTCGGGAATTTCGGCACGTACCTCCATGCGGGAGGAGTCCACAATTTGCATAGGTGCGAAACGGCTACCGACGACAACGCCGACCTGGACACGGCTGAGGGATCCGCTGGACCAGATGCGGTTGTAGCGGACGGAGCCATCGCAGGGGGCGCGGAGAGTCAGGTTTTCCAGCATACGCTCACGCTGCCGCAGATTGCGGCTGGTGTGGGCTTCGCGGCGCAGGGCCTTGTGCATGGCAGCGTCGGCTGCGATTCTTTCGGTTTTGGCGGTCATGACTCTGATTTCGAGATCGCGCTCGGCTTCGGTATATGCGACACGGAGCCGTTCCAGATCATATTCATCGATACCTTTGTTGAGTTCTGCGGCCTGGATTTCCGCTGTTTCGAGCTGTAGTTGGGCACGTTCGAGGGTTCTTTCGGCAGCCGTCATTTCAACGGCGGCTACACGGTCGGGCGGCAGGCGGCGCAGACGGTCGAGATTGCGTTCAGCAGTGCGGAGGCGGATACGGGCACGGGTCAGGCTGAGCTTGGAATCGGCCTGGGCCCTGTCGTCAATCTCGTCGCGTCCGGTTTCGTAGGCGATACAGGCCAGCTCGAGCCGGTTGCTGGCGACGGTCAGTTGATAGGCCTGTTCTTCGTAGAGGAGTTCGTTGGTCTGTTCCTGGGTCTCACGGTCGGTGACATGTGAGGTCAGGCGCGACTCCCATTCGGCGATGTCGTCGAGTGTCTCCTTGTCGTCGGGGCGGGCCACGACCGTACCCTGGGTGACGGAGGTATCCTCCTGGATCAGCCAGGTGATTTTCTGCCAGCGGAAGATCCGCTGGATGACGACGGGAGTTGAAGCGGCGGGGACAAGTTCGCCCGAAGTGGTGAAGAGGGCACCGCTGATGTCAGGTATTTCCCGGCTCGAGCTATCCTCGTCGCTGCGGGCGGCGTGGAGTGAGACTTCGCGGCCGATCAGGTCATGGTCGTCGAGCACGAGCACTTCGCCCGAGACGGTGCCGGAAACCCGTTGGAACTCACCATCGATAGCCAGATTGGGTTCGCCCTCGATCATGCGGACAAAGCTCAGAGGTACAATGGGTGTGGTGATGGGCTCGCGGGCGGTGATGATGATTTCGGCATGGGCGCCGACATGCATCCAGGGCTCCTTGTGGTCGGGTTTGACCACCACG
>CAZMGQ010000181.1:0-5054 GCA_964565855.1 uncultured Lentisphaerales bacterium
CCGTGTTCGCAAACGTGTCGAGGAACTGAAGTGTAATCTGCCGGCCGACTTCGAAATTGTACTGATCAGTGACACGAGTGATGCGATTACAAAATCGATCCGCTCAGTCGGCAAGACGGTTATGTACGGGGCGCTCTTTGTGGTGCTGACGACGCTGTTCTTCCTGCGCAGCCTGCGGACCTCACTGATCATTTCGCTCACTATTCCCTTCTCGCTGATTATTGCCTTCGTCTTCATGTTCTTCATGGGCTGGACAATCAACATCATGAGTCTTTCAGCCCTCTCGGTGGCTGTCGGCATGGTGGTGGACAATGCCGTGGTGGTGTTGGAAAACATCGTCTCGCATCAGGCGCGCGGCAGTAAACGACGCGAGGCGGCGATGTTCGGCACCGATGAGGTGGGGGTGGCAGTGATTGCCTCGACCCTGACCACGATCGTTGTCTTTCTGCCGCTGATCTTCATCGAAGGCGTCTCGGGCATCATGATGAAACAGCTCGGTGGTCTGGTCACGGCCACGCTATGTGCTTCGCTGCTCTGTTCGCTCTATCTGACCCCGATGCTGGCTTCGATCATCCTGCCGATCGCCAACGGTGAAGATGAGAAAAAGAGCTTCATGTCGCGTTTTGTGGCCTGGACTGAGAAACCTTTTGTCTGGATCGAAAACTTTTACGGAAAGGCCCTCGACTGGTCGCTGCGCTTCCGTTGGCTGGTCGTTCTGGTGGCGATTCTGGTGATCGGCGGCACGGTGCTGATTTTCCAGCAGATCGGCTCAGAACTGATGGGCAGTGAAGACACCGGCGAGCTGCGCATTTCGTATGAGCTTCCGGTCGGTACGCGTTACGAACATTCTTCGGAAGTCGGCCGTCGCATTGTCGAGATAGCGCATGAAATTGTGGGCGCCGAACATATCACGACTTACTCCCTGCGTGCCGGTGGTGGTGGTGGCGGTGGTTTCGGCGGATCACGTTCCTCCAACGGTGGTGAAGTCCGGGTGCGGCTGGTCGATGCCGATCAGCGACCCAAGTCGGCTGACGAATATGGCGACGAGATCGCACGGCGTGTGCGACAGATGCCGGAGATTGCCAAGGCCTTTGCCAGCTCCGACAACTTCCTCAACCGTATCCTGCTGGGCGGTTCCGCCAACCTCACGATTGATATCTACGGTTATGATCTCGACGCCACCACAGCCCTGGCGCATCAGATTTCGCGCATTGCCGATGAAACGCCCGGATCGCGCGACGTGCGGGTCTCCCAGGATATGGGGCGCCCCGAGCTGGCACTCAAGATCGACCGGTTGCGTGCTGCAGCCTATGGTCTGAACATGGATACTGTCGTACGCTCGCTGAGCACCCTGTTTCAGGGATCCGAGGCCACCAAGTACCGTGAGGATGACGACGAATACGATGTTCTCTTGCGTCTCGAAGAGACCCACCGCCAGAGTATCGAGGATATCCGCCGCTCGGAAATCCAGACGCCCAGCGGCGGCCGGATCCGGATCGACTCTTTTGCCGATGTGGTCGAGAGCCTCGGACCGGTGACGATCGCCCGCAAGAATCAGGAGCGTATCGTGACGGTCGAACTCGACGCCATTGGACGCCCGCAAGGGGACCTGATCGCCGATGTGCGTCAGAGGATCGAGAATGAAGTTCTGCTTCCCAACGGTGTCACCATCGAATATGGCGGCATGATTGAGGAACAGGAGGAGTCCGAACGTTCGATGCAGATGATGATCGCCCTCGGCATTATCCTGGTGTACATGGTGATGGCCGGCCAGTTCGAATCCTTCCGCCACCCCTTCATCATCATGTTTTCATTGCCCTTCGCGTTCAGCGGTGTGGCAATGGCACTTTATTTTACCAGGACGCCCATGAGCATGGTTTCCTATATCGGCGTCATCCTTCTCGTCGGGATCGTGGTCAACAACGCCATCGTCCTGATCGACTATATCAACCTGTTGCGTACGCGGGGGCAACGACTCTGGGAGGCGATTGTCAACGCTGGCCGCCAACGTCTGCGCCCGGTGCTTATTACCACCTTTACAACTTTGCTCGGCATGTTGCCGATGGCCGTTTCGCAGGGCGAAGGCTCGGCTACCTGGCGCCCGCTGGGGCTGGTGGTGGTCGGCGGCCTTTCCGTTTCGACAATTGTGACACTGATTATCGTGCCTGTGATTTATCACCTGATGGAAGCGCGCGGCGCACGCAAAGCTGAGGAGAAAGCTGCCCCATGAAAGCTGTAACCGTCTTCTTTAATATCGCCATCGAGGAGGAAGTTCTCGCGGCTGTGCGTGGTGCCGGTGTGGAATACTACAGTGAGTGGCCCCGCATGACCGGTTGGGGAGCCGCCACCGGGGCCAGGATGGACAACCATGTCTGGCCCGGTGCCAACAGCGGCATCCTGATGCTGGTGGAGGAGAAAGTGGCCACGGCAGTCATGGATGCACTGCAGAAGTTGCGCGACAGTCGCGTTGGCCGCCAGGCCGGCATCTTCGCTTACCAGTCCCCGGTGGAACGGACGCTCAAGTAAGAGAGCGGCAGACTCAGAAAAGTATGCTGTATGGCAGGCCGATAATATCTTGGCCGAAATAGCGGACATCGCTGCCGCCATAGAGTATTATGCCACGCACGAAACTTGAGGTGCCGGTCCGCAACTCGACAAAATGTTTCAGGTTGGCAGTATCGTCGGATTTAATTCTACTGCCACTTTTAATTTCAAGCGCAACAGTTTTGTCTCCCTCTTCCAGAATGAAGTCTACCTCTGCGCCATTACGTGTACGCCAAAAACTCAGGCGGCGCCTGAATGGGTCACATGAGCGCCAGGCTTGCAGAGTTTGAAAAATGGCTTGCTCAAGCCAGAACCCGATGTCGCTGCGTCGCTCCAGATCAGTGGAGTTGTTGATGCCAGCCAGCCAGGCTGCCAGTCCACTGTCACACCAGAAAAGTCTGGGGCTTTTCACATGTGCAAGGGTCGGATTGGCAGTAAAAGGCTTCAACTTCTCAATCTGGCAACCGGTTTCGAGCAGATTGAGGTATCTATGACAGGTGGCGTGTGAGAGGGCGGCATCGCGGGCAATATCTGCCTGATTGAGCAGACGTCCCGTGCGTTGGGCGGCGATTTGCATCATGCGTTGAAAGTCCGGCAAACTCCCGATATTGCTTAGTTCATGCAAGTCCCGCTCCAGATAAGTTTTAACATACCCGCCAAACCAGACTGCGCGAGAATCGTCGGAGCTGCAGTTGAGGGCCGGGACAAATCCACCGCGAAGCAGCCAGTTTTTCCAGTTGTCATGAGCATTTGGCAGATCAAAGTCGAGTGATTTTTCAAAGAGCTGGTCAATTGTTGCAGTTGACTTCGATTGCCACTCTAGTGGAGCAAAAGGGTGGAGGTCGAGATAGGCTGCCCGACCGGCCAACGAATCAACCACGCTCCGCATCAGGGAGAATTGTGCCGAGCCTGTCAGTAGAAAATCACCGGGATTGCGAGTTTTATCGACATGGCGTTTGATAGCCAGGAGGAGGTTTGGGGCACGCTGAACCTCGTCTATGATGATAGGGGGGTTGACTAGCAGAGAATCAGGCTCCTCCTGTGCTTGATGTAGCAAATCCAGGTCGTCCAGAGTCAGATAGCGTCGCTCCGGGTACAAGTTTCTCACAAGCGTCGATTTGCCGGTTTGTCTGGCTCCGGTCAATATGACAACTGGAAGCGTTGCGAGAGCCAGATCAAGCTGGTTTTGCAGCCATCTTGCGACAAATTTCATAAATCCTCCCTTAAAATCATTTCACGGCATGAAATAATTTGTTTCACGTCATGAAATATAATATTTCACACAAGTTGTGTCAACGATTGACTGAGGGTGGGCTTGAGAAGAGGTGCTCAGGGCACAGCGCCAGGGGGATCGATAACCTGGACGTTTTTAACGGTGAGGAAGGCAAACATGGTTTTGTCCTTGGTCTCGTTTGCATAGCCTCCACCCAGCAAGATTGTTGATCCGTCGGCAACCTGCGTTGAAATGAAGCTTTCACACTGACGGAAAAATGGTTTTCTGATCGGGAGCAGCTCGGTCTCCTTGCCCGCCTCATTCCTGATGCTGCCAAAGCTCTGCCACTCCGGCGAATAAACGACTTTCATCGAAATAGACAGAGAAACTGTGTTCGCCTCCAGGGGTGAGCTTTCAGCTACTATTTGCAGGATTGTCCCCACTTCACGGGTTTCAAAGTCTGAGGGTTCGACAGCAAAAGATTCTGTCCCGACTTGCCCCGGTACTACCTTAAAGCTGGTGGGATAGATGATCTCTTCGACATCTTTGACCGAAACTTCCTGGCCGTGCCTGCAGGTGGTCTTCAGCAGTTTTACCAGTTCTCCCCGACCTTCACGCCATTGTCTCAGAAGTTGGTCAGCCGTCAAATCATCTTTTCGACTTAGTTCTTCAACCAGGGCAGGGTCATACTGGATCAGCCTCAGAGTGATCTCCATCCTCTGCCGTGCCCGGAGAATGGCTTCGACTTGGACGTATTCGTCAGCATCTTGTGCCACCAGATTGCCAGTGAAAAGCAGCAGAGTCGCTGCCAAGCAAAACATGCGTCTCATTTTATTCCTCCCTGTAAATCACAATTCCAAGCGCCAGTGCCGGTACTTCCGACTCAAGCAGGCGTTTGCTGAAAGGTTTGTCTGACATGTAGTAAGCTCCTGGCTTTAGAAGTTAGCGCAGGTTTTACTCTGAACGTTATCCTGCCACATCGTCGTACTCAATTCGGGCTCGTTTGCGGAGAGCATTACATCATTAGCAGGGCGGGGTAATTGCCCTGCAGCCAGTTTATGACATCTTCGCGTAAAGTTTGTGCCAACTCAATCATTTCTTCAGCCTCACCCGGTGATGTTGAGCCAGCTCGTTCATAATCTCCGATATTGCGTTTTTTTCTGAACGCATCAAATTGTGCTACCAGTCTGGAGTCATAGCCTAATGTATATCGTAGGCTTTGGATGGTTCTATAATGATGACCTTCGCGTGAGGCTCGATAGCCAGAAGCAGCCAAGGCTATTGTAGCGCATTGTAA
>CAZMGQ010000182.1:0-5033 GCA_964565855.1 uncultured Lentisphaerales bacterium
TGCTGTTTCATTAACGCTAAAAAGGAGGTAAATATCATAGGCAGGCCCCAGATACCACAAAATAGGGGCCGATCAGGTCACAAAATAGGGGCCGATCAGGTCACAAAATAGGGGCCGATCAGGTCATAATAAGGCAAATGAAACAGGCAAAGTGGTCTCAGCCTGCGTGGTTATGCTATCAAATCCTGGAAATGAAACAGTAACAGGGGTAAAAGTACCTGGTACTAGGGGAAATTGCCCCTGGTGCTACGCCAAAAGTCCATATTGCTACGCCAAAAGTCCATATTGTGCTATTTGGTAGCCTGGTCGGTATGAGTCTGCCCTTCCTTCTGACCCGCTTCAAGATGGATCCCGCCACCGCCAGCTCACCCCTGATTACAACATTGGCCGATATCGGGGGTGTATTTATCTATTATGGTATCGCCGCCTGGTGGATCAACAGCAGCTTCGCGGTCGCCGGTGCCTAGAAGACAGTTTTTCCCATGCCCCTTTCCAGCTCTTTCCGTCACCTGCGCCACTGGCGTCGTACGCTCGTCAAAGGCCCGGGCGGTCTAGGCCGTCTGCTGCCGATCGCCATCCCGATGGTCATCTCGCAGCTCTTCGATACGGTCATGATGTTTGTCGACCGTCTTTTTCTCTCATACCTTTCACCCCTGGCGATGGCCTCCTGCATGACCGGTGGCCTGACCGCCTTTCTCTGTGGTTACATTGCCTTTGGGCTGGTGTCCTATGCCTCGACACTGGTCGCCCACCGTTACGGTGCCGCCCGGTTTGATGAATGTGGCGGCGTGGTCATGCAGGGAGTCTGGATCGGCGTGGCCGCCTATCCGATTGTGCTGCTGGTGGGGCGAGTTGCCGTCAACACCTTTGCCTGGGCTGGCCATACTCCCGAGCAGGTGGCGCTCGAAAGTGCCTACTTCCGCATCATGATCCTGGCGATTATCATCGGTCTGTTGCGAACCGCCTTCAGCAGCTTCTTTGCCGGCATCGGCCGTACCAAGGTCATCATGCTCGGCAATGCCATCTCACTGGTGGTCAATATTTTCGGCAACTATGTCCTGATCTTCGGCAAATGGGGCTTTCCGGCTCTCGGCATTGTCGGTGCGGCACTTGGAACCGTCATCGCCAACGCTGTCATGATGCTGATCATGGCAGCCGCCTTCTTCCTCCATGTTCGTCGTAAGCCCTTCCATGGCAAGCCGCTGCTGCGACTAAACCTTCCTGTTTGCAGGCAACTCATCCGCTACGGCCTCCCGAGCGGACTGGGCGGCTTTGCTTCGACTGGCGGCTTCACTCTGATCGTGCTCATGCTGCATGCCATGGGCGAACATGTCGCCGCCGCCGTCACCATGTTTTACAACTGGGAGCTGCTCTCATTCTTCCCGCTGCTCGGTGTCCAGATTGCCGTTTCGACTCTCGTCGGTCAGAACATGGGGGCCCACAGCGTCCGTGGTGCCCGTCAGACGGTACGTTCCGGCCTGGCTCTGGTGATCTGTTATACCTCGCTGATTACGCTGTTGTTCGTGGCTCTGCCCCGGACTCTGCTCGAAGTTTTCGGACAGGGAGCGACAACTGACATCATCGACCTCGCTGTCCCGATGATGCGTTTTGGTGCCATCTACCTGACATTCGACGGCATGTCACTGATCGTCTCGGGTGCCTTGCGCGGCGCAGGCGATACCCTCTGGACCATGATCATAGGGACTGTGTTCCACCTGGTTCTGGTCACAGTCACCGCCCTTGCGATCCACGTCTTTCATGCCTCGCCCCTCAATGTCTGGAAGGCAATCTGCGTGACAGTTTTCACCGGTGTGATTGCCTACTTCGCCCGTTACTGGCAGGGGCATTGGCAGAAGATGCGGATCTGACAAAGGCGGCGGGCGTCCCGCAGCTCAGGCCTTGCCAGCAAAGTGCGCGATGGGTGGCAGTTTTCCGACCAGCGGACTGGCATAGTCGATAAAGGCCTGGGTGACATCGTTGCCGGAACGGGAGATGAATTTGGCTGGCATGTGCTTGGTGTCACGCGCCACTGCCCGCAACTGGATGCAGCGGTAAGAGACACGGTAGCGTTTGCCAGGCTCGCGTACGATGGCAATCGAGCCGCTCCTGGTCTGACCTTCGAGCGCCGTCTTCACGGCTACCGCACCTACGGCACGTGCCTCGGCGGCATCCGTTTCGGAGGCGATGCCGGGGAACGAACGCTGCAGGTAACCGAAGGTATCGGCTCGTACCCGGCTGACACCGGCCCGGTTCCTGACCTCCTGCGCCAGCAGATCGCCCAGGGCGCCACTGCCGCTGAGCTGGACATTGCCGTGTGAGTCTGTTTCAACATCAGCCGCGAGCTTGGCGACAATCGGCGTGCCGTCGGCATCGCAGATGCCTTCGGAAACTGCCACGACACAGCGGCCGTGCTTTTCGATCATCTGCCGGATATCGGAGACGAAATTTTCGATCAGGAAGGGCCGCTCCGGGAGATAGATCAGGTGCGGCCCGTCATCAGGACGCTGACGTGCCAGGGCTGATGCCGCAGTGAGAAACCCGGCATGACGCCCCATGACGATGTTGATCTTGACGCCACGCAGGGCGCGATTGTCGAGATCGTCGCCCATGAAGGCCATCGCCACAAAACGGGCCGCACTGCCGAAGCCGGGGCTGTGGTCGTTGTTGCGCAGGTCGTTGTCGATCGTCTTGGGGATATGGAAGCAGGCCAGGTCGAACTTGGCCCGGCGGGCAGCCTGGTTGACGATCTGGACCGTCTCGGCCGAGTCATTGCCGCCGATATAGAAGAAGTATCGGACATCGCGCTTCTTCAGCACTTCAAAGATTTTTTCGCAGTCTTCATCGCTGGGTTTCTGCCGCACGCTGCCGAGGGCTGAAGATGGGGTCTGGGCGATAGCTTCGAGCGTCCGGACAGTTTCTTTCCGCAGGTCGATAAAGTCTTCGTTGAGAATACCGGCAATACCGTGGCGGGCTCCATAGATTTTGCCAATGGCATCGCTGTCACGGGCTGCCATGACGGCACCGATCAGGCTCTGGTTGATCACCATTGTGGGGCCGCCGCTCTGGGCGATTACCATATTGCCACGTTGGGCTGTTTTTTTCATCTGTCTTCCTCTCTGTCTTTCCTTAAATGGTGGGCTGTGATGTTAGTGCCTTACACAGCAACAACTGCAATAAAAAACGGGTAATTTCCTTCTCCCTCCCGGGAGGGGCGGGGTGAGGGTTGCAGGCAGAGCCCGCATTAGTGACCACCCGCGACACGAACTTTCTTCACTCCGACCTCACGCAACTTGGCCTCAGCCAGACCTATTTCATCCGTCGTGAGGGCCGGGCTGGGCACGATCACGACGGTAATTGTGGGATCGTTGCGAACGATTGAGCGCATGAGAGACAAAATCTCGCGCTCTTCGTAGAGCTGTTCCTGCAGGTGATAGGAATAGCCGCCGTTTTTTAGCCGATCGACGAACAGCACGGGGACATTCTGGTCCACTTTTTCGAGCAGGGCTACCCGGCCGGCAGCACTGTCCACCCCTTCGAGATCAGTGCCCAGCGGATCGACCATCCTGAGGTCGCCCCCATCGCTGCAGGCTATTCCCAAGAGTGCCAGCCCCAGCCCCACCAGTCCGACTGTTGCGGCCTGGTACCAATCAGTAGATGTTCCTTTCATAGTCAAGATCCCTCATCAGGTTTTGACGAACACGACGGTAACGGTCGTGAATTTCATGTACCAGCATTTCGGTGGTTTCCCAGTCTATGCAGGCGTCGGTAACCGAAACACCGTATTCCATTTCTTCGACGATGCGCTGAATAGGCTGGTTGCCCCAGGAGAGGTTACTCTCGAGCATGAAGCCGAGGATTGAAGTGTTGCCGTTTTCGATCTGGGTCATGCAATCGCGCAGGACATCACCCTGTTTGCGCGGGTCTTTGTCAGAGTTGCCATGACTGCAGTCGATCATGATGCGACCCGGCAGCCCTGCTGTGGAAAGAGCTTTTTCGACCTTCTGGATACTGCGCGAACTGTAGTTGGGCTGACTGCCGCCCCGCAGGACAATATGGGGATAGGGATTGCCGTTGGTGCTGAAAACAGCCTGTCGCCCCTCATCAGTCACGCCCAGAAAGTGATGGGGGCGCAGTGCCGAACGGATGGCGTTGATGGCCGAATCAATCGAACCGTCGGTGGCGTTTTTGAAGCCGACAGGCGTTGAGAGTCCGCTCGCCATTTCACGGTGTGTCTGGGATTCGGCCGTACGGGCCCCGATGGCAGTCCAGGCCACCAGATCGCCGATGTACTGTGGCGTCAGTGGGTCGAGGGCTTCGGTGCCAGCCGGGAGGCCCATTTCGGCGACGCTCAGCAGAAAACTGCGAGCTGTGCGCAAGCCCTGATCAATGCGGAAGGAATCGTCCATATAGGGGTCGTTGATCAGGCCCTTCCAGCCGATCGAGGTGCGGGGTTTTTCAAAGTAAACCCGCATGACGATCATGATTTCGTCATCGACTGCCCGGGCGAGATCGGCCAGGCGTTTGGCATATTCGAGTCCGGCTTTGGTGTCGTGAATCGAACAGGGACCGACTACCAGCAGCAGGCGGGCGTCGCGACTGTCGAGAATATCCTCGATGGCCCCCCGGTAACGCAGGATCGCGTGCTGGGTTCGCGGTGGAACGGGAATCTCACGCTGGATTTCGCGCGGTGTCGGCAATTCCGAAATGGAATCGATATTGATATTGTTGAGCGGATTCATTTTATCTGTCCCGGAGCGGGTGGCGTTGCTGCATCAGTGCAGCGTCGGCCAATACGAGTTGGGCCATGGCTTCCACGATCGGCACGGCGCGCGGCAGGACACAGGGATCATGCCGGCCGACACATTCGAACTGCAGGGGATTGCCGTCATAGTCAACTGTCTGCTGGACGCGCCCGATCGTGGCCGCCGGTTTGAAGGCGGCGCGGAAAATGATGGTCTCGCCATTGGAGATGCCACCCTGGATGCCGCCGCTGTTGTTGGTCAGTGTGCGCAGGTTTCCGTCATCCCCCATGT
>CAZMGQ010000183.1:0-5032 GCA_964565855.1 uncultured Lentisphaerales bacterium
GCGCCGGCACCATCTTCGGTGTCACCGGTGGCGTGATGGAAGCCGCCCTGCGGACAGCCTACTACCTCGTGACCAACGAGGACCTGGCCGGCGATGCCGTCAACTTCCGCGAAACCCGCGGCCTCGAGGGCGTCAAGGAAGCCGAGATCGACATCAAGGGCACCAAGGTGCGTATCGCTGTCGCCCACCAGATGGGCAACGTCGAAGCCGTGCTCGACAAGGTACGTGCCGCCCGTGATGCCGGCGAGGAACCCCCCTATCACTTCATCGAAGTCATGGCCTGCCGTGGCGGCTGTGTCGGCGGCGGTGGCCAGCCGACCGGTGCGACGGACGTCATCCGCCGCAAGCGTGCCGCCGGTATCTATACCGACGACGAACGCTCTGTGCAGCGCTGCTCGCACCACAACCCGGAGATTCAACTCGTGTACAAGGACTTCCTTGGTGCGCCGCTGAGCGAAAAAGCGCATCAGCTTCTCCATACCACTTACCGCGAGCGCAAGCTTTACGCTAAATAAGCGCCTGGTAGAGTAACACTTCACGAGGGCTGGCCGGTTTCTGTAAATCGGCCGGCCCTTTTTGTGAAAACTTGACAATATCAATCGCTTTGGGCAAACTGCGAAACCCGTGGCAATTCAAACCCAGCAAGTGTTAGAGTAAAGACCTCATGAGTGAAGTTCTATCCAAACGATTTTTTGAACGTGGCAATGCTTTTCTAGGCACCCGGGCACCCTTCATCTGTGGAGCCATGACCTGGATCAGCGAACCCCACCTGGTAGCGGCCGTCAGCAATGCCGGTGGGTTCGGCTGCCTGGCCGGCGGTAATACACCGCTGGAGATTCTGGAGCGGCAGATTGCCGAAACCCGGGAACTCACCAGCAACCCCTTTGCTCTCAATCTGGTTACGATCGCCCCGGTTTATCATGAACAGTTGGAACTGCTGAAAAAGCTGGAGCTGGACTATGTTGTCTTTGCCGGTGGTTTTCCGCGTCAAGACGAGATCAAGGCCGCCAAGGCAACTGGGGCCAAGGTGCTCTGCTTTGCCTCGACCAAGTCGATTGCCACCCGGATGATCAGGTACGGAGCCGATGCCATCTTGCTCGAAGGCATGGAAGCTGGCGGTCACGTCGGTCATGTCAGCCTCACCGTACTCCTGCAACAGGTGCTCTTCGAAGTTGGCGATGAGATTCCCGTTTTTGTGGCGGGTGGTATCGGTACAGGTCGCATGTGTGCCCACCTCTTCATGATGGGGGCGGCAGGTGTGCAGTTTGGCACGATCTTCGCCATGGCCACCGAAAGCTGCGCCCATCCGAAGTTCAAGGAATCCTTCCGGCGTGCCAATGCCCGTGATGCCGTTTCGACCCCTTCGCTCGACAGCCGTCTGCGCGTTGTGGCCGTTCGGGCCCTGCGCAACAAGGGCTACGACGAGTTCTCCAAGCTGCAGTTAGAGCTGATTCAGAAGATTGACGCCGGCGAGATGGACCATAGCACCGCCCAGCTCGAAGTTGAGCGCTTCTGGATGGGTGCCCTGCGTCGTGCCGTGCAGGATGGCGATGTCGAACGGGGCTCCCTGATGGCCGGCCAGTCGGTCGGTCTGGTCGATGAAGAACTTCCTGTGGCCGAAATCATTGCCAATCTCACGGAAGATTGTGAAGCTGAGCTGCAGCGTGTAAGGTCGCTGCTGGTCTGATCGTCGCGTCATGCAACTCAAGGTCAAACGTCTTTCAGCGACTGCCCGGCTTCCAGCCTACGCCCATCCCGGGGATGCAGGGATGGATCTCCATGCCAGCGAAGCGGTGGAAATCGCCCCCGGCACGGCGTCGATGGTCCGTACCGGCATTGCCATAGAGCTGCCGCCCGGTACCGAAGGCCAGGTACGTCCGCGCAGCGGCCTGGCGGCGCGTCATGCCATTACCGTGCTCAACTCCCCCGGGACGGTTGACGCCGGTTACCGGGGAGAAATCCGCGTGACCCTGATCAACCACGGCACCGAAGTTTTCCGGATCGAACCGGGGATGCGCATCGCCCAGCTCGTGATCAGCCCCGTTCTGACCGTCGAAATCGTCGAAAGCAACCAGCTCGGCGACACCAGACGCGGCACCGGCGGCTTCGGCTCAACCGGCATCTGAGTACTTCAAAAAAAAGTTATTGCCGGAGATTTCAATATGCAGGACAAAGTTCTAATCCGCCCCGTAGCCTCGTCGGACTATGATGATATTGAAGATATAACGAGAGAGGTTTTTGAACCGGCCTCGATTGATGCGCTGGTTGAAAAAATGATCGGTGGCAAGTCCTGGTTGGAGATCAAGATGGTCGCAGTCAGGCGCGAGCTTGAAAGTGCCCCTCACCTCTGTGCCGTGGCTGAATTTGACGGCAAAGTAGTGGGTTACGTGACGAATACAGTTGACCAGGTTGCGAGTCGCGGAATCATTGCCAATCTGGCCGTGTCAGGCAAAGCACAAGGCCTGGGCTTGGGAAGGAAGCTGATGCAATGGTCGCTTGATCTCTTTCGCTCGCTAAACTTGCAACAGGCCAAAATCGAAACCCTGGCGACCAATGAGGTCGGCCGTCACCTCTATCCAACTCTCGGCTTTCGCGAAATTGTGCAGCAGGTCCACTATATTATGCCGCTCTAATAAGCTGCAAACAACCATCTTCCCGTGGTCGAGTTCCATTCGTCCTCGTTCTCGTGTACGATAACGTTTACCGCTTCGCTGTGAACGGGTACGATCTGTTGCTCCGTCCCCGTCCCACATTCTCATACACGTCCCTCGTCCTCGTGTACGGTAGCAAGTGTCACCTTGCCCGCAGACGGTTTTCATTGGCGCAGGTCGGCAGCGCTTCTAATTGCTGATGCATACCAGCCTTTTCATCATCACTCTTTTGTTTTTTCCATTGGGAACTTCACATTTCCCGTTTCTGCATTGACCCATGCGATTCTTGCCGTGTGACCGTTAATGTAGACGAAGTGAACCTGCCACACTCTGTCGCCTGTCTTCCCGAAACCGGCCACATCGAAGCCGAGCACGAAGGTGAGTTGTGCAGTCGGGCCATAGGTTGATGGGAGTCCCTCATTCGGATCGGCTATCAACTTCTCAATCACCGCATTTTCGGCGGCTTTGCCGGTTGCGATTTTGGCGGTGCGCATGTCCGGCAGCGCCTTGTTGTCATTGGGGTTGGCGAAAGCAACCACCGCCCACATGGTCAGGACAAAAATCGTCATCCTCTTCATTTCTGGCACTCCGAACAGTGTTATTGAACCAACTTCACAAGCTACGCCCTTGCCGCCTGTCCACATTGTAGTAAAAAAGCAGTCCGTCGAGCAATCATTCAACGATTCTTCATTTAACTGTAACTCCCAGTTTTGGTGAATAATGGGAGCTAAATAAAGCACATGTTTTTAGAGTTTCATATAAAGAATTGAGTGAAAAAAGCCCATAATAACGATGTTTTGAGCTAAACTTGTCTCTTCCTTAATTACTTGAGCCTCATGATTGCTTACCGCATATATGAGCGACTGAAAAAGAGCGGGGCAATCAAAGATTTTGCAGTCTAAAAACCATGGAACATCTCCTGAAAGACATCCGGGTGACGCGGCTCGGGGATAGCGAAGAATGGCAGCTTGGGTCAGTCCCAAGGGCAGCTCGTCTCGCGCTTGAGGCCATCGGCCTGAAGTTCCCGGAAATCCTGGTTGATAACAAAAGTTATTCACCAGCTTCAGGAGTTACGGGTTAAATAATGGCGCAGTCTGAAATTGCAAAGCTATTGAGTTGTTTTATGGAGGCTGAGCGTCCTCGTGTGTCACGCCGTAGCATCTTGGCGTAGGCGGGCGAACCGAACATAAGTTTGCCTCGGCCAGTGGAGGGCGACAGGCCCTTGTCGCCGCGATAAAAAGCATTTTTGGCAGTTCCTGAAACTGCCGTCACAAGCAACCAGTTTTTATCTTTGTGCCAGAAGAGGTGCCGTGCAAAATATAATGAGCAAGTCAGCCGCGTATTTTGACAAAATTTGTGACAAACTATCAGGTTTCCGGTATATTCTGGTAAAAACGTGGAATTATTATTGCTTAAAGTTGATCAATGACACCAGTCAGCATCGAAAAATGAACGAAAAGACTACATGGCGGACTCTGGAGTTGCGTGGTGCGCTGCTCGGTCCCTTCGTTGTGCAAGTTTTATTCATGGCCCTGTCGGCGCTGATTCTTGATGGTGGCTTCTGTGCGAGCATAGTCATGGCCGCCATCGTGGGGCATTGGCTCATGATTCTCTGGATTGCGCTGCGCCGGCGCAACGCATTGACGAAGCTCGACACAATTCTGATCAGAGTCGGTTTCTTTGTCTGGCTGCTGATTGCCACTCTGATCACGATTGTCCTGCAGGCAATAGCATGAGGAAAGCCAAGGGAGAATAGCAAAACGGATCAATTTTACGATTTACGGGATCTGGCAAGTAAACGGAGGCGGGAAATATCGCCGGACACCAGGGCTTCTTTTTTCTTTGCGCTCCAGCGTTTGACCTGAGCTTCACGACGACGGGCTTCGGGAAAGGAGGCGAATTGTTCGCGAAAGACGAGAGCAACAGCGGGATCAAGCCTGGTCGTCCGACATGCCTGGCCAGCCTGGTGGTCGCGCCAGCGTTGTTCAAGGTTCGTTGTGGCACCAGCGTATAAAGTGCCTGACCTAAAGCGCAGGATGTAGAACCAAGCGGACATTTGGAGCGTCCCTTCACCACACCCCTCAAAGCTCAGGGCTTGCTTGGGATCTCTCCGCATCAATTGGCCGAAGGCCACGAGCAAGCCGCCGCAGGCGGCACGTCGAGTGGCTCCGGTGGTAGGATTTGAACCTACGACCAAAGGATTAACAGTCCTCTGCTCTACCGCTGAGCTACACCGGAACAAAAATTTCTGCTCTTGAATTGGAAAACAGTCTAGCGATTGCGGGCTGATCCGTCAAGCGGGAAAATCGGTACAAAATGAGTCCGTATAGGGCTGTTTCATCTGTTTTAGGCAGAATGGAATTGTTTGGTCGTGGTGACGT
>CAZMGQ010000184.1:0-5003 GCA_964565855.1 uncultured Lentisphaerales bacterium
AGTAAAGGTTTCTTTAGCCATTTTTGCTACCTAACTGTTTCGTTAATGCCGCCTGTTGACGGCGATGAAATGGAGCCCACAATCGGAATCGAACCGATGACCTCTTCCTTACCAAGGAAGTGCTCTACCTACTGAGCTATGTGGGCACTGATGATCTCCCGCCCCCACCGCAAGACAAACCACCCGCAGCACCGCAGCAAAATGCCGCATGCTCCGGGCGAGTATGGCTCCGCATGTCATCGTACCATCAAGACACGCCTCAGAACACCTGAAGCGGTGAGAACGAGCGGGCATTCTGGCATATCCGGCGACTGTCGTCAAGCGGCAAACAGCTTTTTTTGCATTTTCGCTGATTTTACCCCGAAACAACCCCGAATAAGGCGGCCAAACACGGCTCTTTGCACCTGCTGCTAATAATGTTATGATTGGCTCTTCATTTCTTGATCAACCTCCTCTACAAAGCGGGACCAATCATGAGCAAATCAAAACTTCCCATCACAGTTGGTATCGTAGGACTCGGCCGGGCCGGCTGGGGCATGCAGTGCAAAGAGCTGGAAAAACGCAGCAAAAAATTCAAAATCGCCGCCGGGTGCGACCCGATCGCCAAACGCCGCCGCCAGATGGTCGATACCTATGGCGCCAAGGCCTACAAAACGATTGAAGAGCTTGTGGCCGATCCCGAGATCGAGCTGGTCAGTATCGCCACTCCCTCGACCGAACATGTCGATCACGCTCTGCTGGCCCTCAATGCCGGCAAAAAGGTCATGATCGAAAAACCGCTCGCCATTACCTACGACGAGGCCCGCCGCCTGGTCAAGGGTGCCGGCAAAAACAAGAGCAACATCTTTGTACGCCATAACCGGCGCTTCGAAGGTGCGTTCAACGACATCCTCGATATCGTCAACTCGGGCCTCATCGGCGATCTCTTCGAGATCAAGCTGCGCCGCCTCGGCTATGCCCGTCGCGACGACTGGCAGACCATGATGAGCCGCGGCGGCGGCCAACTGCTCAACTGGGGCCCGCATATCGTCGACCACGCCCTCCACTTCCTCGACTCCCCGGTCAAGCAGATCTGGACCGATCTGCGCAAAATCGCCGCCATGGGCGATGCCGAAGACCACGTGCGGATCATCCTGCGCGGACAGAACGGCCGGGTCGCCGATCTCGAAATCAGCGGTGGCTGTGCCATCCGCCAGCCGGTTTACTGGCTCGCGGGTACCAGAGGCGCCCTCACCAGCAACGACGAAAAAACCATCGAACTGCGCTATCTCGATCCCAAAGCCAAGCTGCCCCCGCGCCGCCTGAAGCCCGGCGTACCGGAGTACGGCACTTTCGGTACCAGGGAGGAACTGCCCTGGATTACCGAGACGCGCGAAGTCCGCACCGATCTCAATATCGAGAGCATCTGGGACGAACTTTACGAGACGCTGCGCAACGACAAGCCCTTCCGCGTCACACTGGATGAATCCCTCGCAGTCATGCGGATCCTCTCACGTGCCCGCAAGGGTACCGCCTTCGAAGACATCGGCTGAGACTGATGCACGTCACAGCTACCGACTGGCACTGGCAGCAGCGCGTCGAACGGGCCACCAGCGCAATCGATTCTCTGATTGCCGAACTGCCCGCCGATGTCGCGCTGTCTGCCGGTGACCTGCTGCTGGAGCTGGAAGACGTGCCCTCCCCCAGAGTCCGCAAGCTGGGCTTCAAGGGCACCCTGCTCGGACTCTTCAGCGGTCGCCCGCTGCGGGCACCACTCGGCAACGACCGCTCCGACCCCACCGTCACCCTCTATCTCGACAACATCTGGCTCTATGCCGGACAGGACTGGGAGCGTTTCGAGGAGGAGGTTCGCGTCACCTGGATGCACGAGCTGGGACACTACATCGGACTCGATGAACAGGATCTGCGCCACCGTAATCTCGGCTGAGGGACGGCACATTCGGAATCGGACACGAGCTATCAACCCACAGGAAAGACACATGCGGCAGCCAGCAGCGACCGAACAGAACTCCCGCAGTCTGACGCGCTTTCTGCCCGCTCTCATTGTCGTCATTGCCGCCGCCCTGCGTCTCTTCCGCCTCGGCAGCCAGTCTTTCTGGGTGGACGAGTTTTTCACGTTGCAGAATGTCGCCGTCGCCCCCGGCTCGATCACGGCCACCGCACTTGCCGTCAACAACGCCCCGCCGCTCTACTTCTTTCTGGTCTGGCCGTTCCGCGCCCTGCTCGGCGAAGCCGAATGGGTCCTGCGTCTGCCTTCGGCCCTCTGCGGCATCCTTGCCGTACCGCTGCTCTACCGTCTGACATTCAAATGGAGCCGCTGCCGCCGCACCGCCCTGATCGCCGCCCTGCTGTTGGCCCTCAATCCGCTCCACCTCTGGTACTCGCAGGAGGCCCGCAACTATACCCTCATCCTCCTGCTCCTGCTGGCCGGTTGCCTGCTGCTCGAACGGGCCCTGACTACCGCCCGCTGGCGCGACTGGACCCTGACCGCCTTGCTCGCCCTGGCCGCCACCGCCACCGCCACCCAGGGGATCGTCGTCTTTGCCCTGCTGGGCATCCGCCTGCTGCTGGCACGTGCCGACCGCTCAGCCTGGCACAAGGCACTGCTCACGCTGGGCCCCGCCGCCCTGGCCTCGCTGCTGCTCGCCGCCTGGGTAACAGCCGCCAACAGCCACCCTCCCCCACCCCGCCCCTTCACGGGTGCCGAACTGGCCTACAGCTTCTACTGTTACGGAGCCGGATACTCCTTCGGCCCCTCGCTCCACAGTCTGCAGACCCTCCCCCTCAAGGCCGCCCTGTGGCAGAGTCCGCTCCAGCTTGGCCTGGGATTTCTGCTGGTGGCGGCCACCCTCGCAAGCTGGTGGCGTAGCGGCTGGCGCGCCAGTCTGCTGCCGCTGGCCTGGCTGCTGGTCGGCATCGGTTTCGGCATCGCCATCCATCTGGCAACCGCCCATACCTATCACATCCGCTATACGCTGCCAGCTCTGATCGGCTGGCTGATGCTGACCGCCCGGGCAACCAGTCACAACCAGGCCTCAGCACGCTGGTTGCTGACGGCCCATCTCATTGTGGCAGCCTGGAGCTGCGGCCAATGGTTTTTCGTGCCGCAGTATGGCAAGGACGACACCCGCGAGGCTGTCGCCAGCTTGCAGTCAGCCGCGCCGGAGGTCCGCCGCGTCTGGATCGCCCCCTCCTACATGCAGACACCCGTCGCCTGGTATGCGGCCCGCAGCGGTGCTGCCGACCTCGAAGTCCTCAAGCTCGAATCCGCCGCCGCCTTCGATTCGCAAGATACCCATACGGCTCTGCTGCTGACCCGTCCGCAACACATCCCGTTCATGCGGGATCTGCGTCCCCTGCTCGAAGATGCCTGCAACACCGGCAGTTGGGGTAGTGTCACCAGCCGCACTTACCGCATTTATTATCCCGTCCGGGACCAGCCCTGACAACAGCGGGATTCATCAACTAGCGGCTGCCATCGGCAGCCTCGAAAGCATTATCATGATTAACAACATACCCGAAATCGAACAGATCATTGCAGACATCCGCCAGAGCGGCATCGCCGCCCTCGATACCGAGTTTGTCTGGCAGCGCAGCCTGCGTCCGATTCTCGGGGTCGTCCAGCTCGCCGATGCCAGCGGAAACTCCAGCCTATGGGATGCCAGAGCACCTCACAAACCGGCCAAAGCCCTGGCCGACCTGCTTCACGATACGGCAACCGTCAAAATCCTGCACGATGCCCGGCAGGATCTCGAGCTTTTATGGCAATATTGCGCCGGCTTTCCCCGCAACATTTTCGATACGCGGCTGGCCGCCGGGTTCGCCGGTTATTCCTCCACCACCTCACTCAAAAACCTGCTGCACGATGCCCTGGAGATTGAGCTGCCCCAGGAAGCAACCCTTACCGACTGGACCAGACGTCCCCTGACAGCCCGACAGCTCGAATATGCCCACAGCGATGTCCGCTACCTGCCCCGCCTGCGCGAACATCTGCTGGGACGTGCGGCTGAGCTGGGCACCGATCGTTGGCTGGCCGAAGAACTGCAAACCCTCGACGATCCTTCCCTCTATCCCCTGCCGCCGCCGGAGCATCTCTGGCAGACGGTCAAAGGCCGGGAACAGTTGACAGTCGCTGGCCTCAACAATCTCCGCTCCCTCGCCGCCGCTCGCGAACAGCTCGCCATGCAGCGCGATCTGCCGCGCCAGTGGATTGCACGTGATGCCAGTCTGGTCGAAATCGCCCATACCCCACCGGCCGACCTGCCGGAGCTGGGACGGCGACGTCTGCTCGACCGACGCCAATTCGATACCATGGGCCCCCTTGTCATGCAGGCACTGGCAGAAGCTGCAACCGTGCCGGAGTCAGACTATCCGGCAAACGACTACCGCAATACCTCCGCTGTGGACAAAACACTGCTCAAGGAAGTGCGTCATTTTCTGACCCGGCGTGCGGCCGAAATCAGGCTTGACCCTATCCTGCTCGGCAGCCGTGCCGAGGTAGCCCACTTTCTGCTGGGCCACACCTCAGATGCCCCGCTGAGCAGCGGCTGGCGCTGGGAAGTCGCCGGCAGCGAAATCGCCCGCCGCTGGCAGCTCGAAACTCCCTGACCCATCAAAATGCCGATACCCCGAAGGAGCAGTCAAAATGAAAAGATTAATGTCTGTTGCGGCATGTTGCCTTGCGCTGGCTGGCAACCTCTGCGCTCAGGAAGACCGCCCGGGAGAGCCTGTCCAGGCCCTGCGCCCGGGAAACGGTTATCCGGGACGGCTTGAGCCATACGATGTTACACCGCAACTCAAGGAACACCTGGACCGCTTCAATTTGACGGCCGGATGGTATCGCCGGGAGCCTTTGGATGCTGAAAAGTGGTACCGTCGGGATGCGAACTTGTTGCTGGCAAATGAACTGCCTTACCTGCTGTTCAAGCCCGAAAGTGATCCTGAGACAGCAGTTCCCATGGTGATCTACTTTGGCGGTACAGGTGAGCATGGCACAGATCTTG
>CAZMGQ010000185.1:0-4990 GCA_964565855.1 uncultured Lentisphaerales bacterium
CGGCGTAGCGGATATAGTCGAGATGGATGCCGTCGATATCGTAGTTGGTCGCGAGATAGCGGGCGGTTTCGCGCAGACGCGTACGGTTGGCGGCTTGGGCGGGGTCGAGCCAGTTGAGGGGCTGGCCGGACTGATCGAGCAGCAGGCGTCCCTCTCTAGCCAGCTCGGCGCGCCGGGCGGCACTCACGCCGTGGGTGCTGAAGGCCGCGATCCAGGCATGCAGCTTGAGACCGTGCCGACGGGCGGCGCGGCTGGCCTGGGCGAGCTGGTCGCCATGATCGCGCCGCAACATGGTCGGCGTCAGCCCCGGCACGGTGGCATGAGTTGTATCGGCCGTGGCGACAAGCATAAAAACATCGCTGATGCCGTAACGTGCCAGCGTCGCGGCGGTGGCCTCCCAGTCGCCCGGAAATAACCCGTAGCCCTCGTGATCCCAGACCCCGCGCAGGCTGTTGCTCCAGGCGGTTTGCGTGAGGGCATGGGCTTCGCTGAGCATGGCTTGCAGGTGCCAGAGGCGGGTCGTCGCCAGTTCGTATGTCTGGCGCTGCCGCGCCTGCACGATCTCTTCGTAACAGGCATCCAGCTCGCCACGCAGGGCATCAAACTCCGCCTTTCTTGCCGCGGGGCAGCGGCCCTGCAGCAGTTTGCAGGCCGCCGCATAGTCCCTCGCACCGAGGCTGGTACCGAGCCGGGCAAAGAGTCCGTCGGCCGCCTCGCGCCAGACTTCAGGCGCCAGTTTGCCGCTCAGCGCGGTCACCAGACGGCGGCGCGAGTCGCCGTCCTGATCCTCGAGCAGCACCTGGGTCATCCAATATCCGCGGGGATGCTCCAGCCAGGCAGCCGCTTTGGTTTGGCGCCCACGGTTGTCCTCCCACCGGGCGACCACTTTCGTCTGTGCCGACGCCGGAACAGCCGCACGCAGAGCCAGCGCTATCTGGCCGACACGTGCCGGCACATGCGGCGGAGCCGGCTCAGCAAAGCGGAAGCCTGACCATTGACCGAATTTTTCGGCCCGCTCGTAGCCGGTCAGCTTGATCGCCATCCGGTCGGCCAGTGCCTGCGAAAACGAGTTATAGACGATCAGCTTGCCGCCCCGTTTGATGAAATTGTCGATCTCCGTGAGAAACTCGTCCGAAGGATTTTCTATGTTCAACAGGTGTGCCACCTTGACAGGTCGGGCAAGAGCCTTGCCCGCCGAACTGTCGGCATGTACCGCACTGGAAAAACCGGCACCGCCCAGCCAACGCGAGAGATTACGCGCCATGGCACGGCTGTACCCGCGATCGGCCTCGCGGACCGAAGCCTCGCCGTAAATAACCGTCAGCAGCGATTCGTCTGCCCTGGTCGGAGACGCTCCCAACGACAGGCCGAGCAGCATGAGACCGAAAAACCTTGCTGACACGATCAGTTTCCCGGCTCTCATGTCTGTTTCACCGTCCGACTGCTGACAACACGTTTTTTGCGCTTGCGACGCCGGATGCGGTTGCCATCGGCATCCAGCCTGACCTTGCGTGCATTCACACAGCGCAGGCTGCCACAGACATCACACTGCCAGAGTCCGAACCGCCGCGGTTTCCACCATTGGACGAGCTTCCAGAGACCGAAGGTCATCACCACGAGCAATTTGTCGCCGACAGTCGAGTAGCGGCGCGGAGCTACAAAGACCCGCTGGCGGCAACGGCGGCAATAGGCAGTATGGTCCCACAACATGCTGCAACGTCCGGCTACTTCTTCTCTTTATTGTCAGACTTGGCATCAGCTTTATCGTCCGATTTGTCATCGCTACCAGTCACCAGACTGCCGACCGACTTGAGGACTCCGCCTACCGCCTTGGCACCACCCGTAGCCAGGTCGCCGACCGCCTTGACCCCGTCGACTGCCAGATCGGCCGCAGCCTCGACTCCGTCGCCAACCAGAGAGAGAGCCTTGCCCGCAACATTGCCGGCCAGCATAAGACCTTCACCCGCTGTCCCGACGATCAGCTTGGTGGCATCGACGCCCAGACCGGCAATTCCCACCACACCATCCTTGACCGTAGTCAGGATCGCAATCGAAACCGCAGCCGTAGTCTGGCGGATGGCGGAGAGAGTGCTGACGCCCTCCTTATCCTTGCCGATGTCGTGCATCTCCACCTTGGGCAACGGCAGTACCACCCCCTTGCCACCGGTCAGAGTCGTCGCCAGCCGGACCTTGCCATTGGAAAAGAGGAAGTGCTCGATTACGACCTTTTTACCGGCATCGTCAGCTTTCTTCTCCTCTTTTTCGTCCGGCTTCTCATCCTTTTCCTCTCCCTCCAGCCCGGCCAGCAGAGCCCCGATGTTACTCTTGAGTCCTGAGAGTTCATAGGTCACCTCCGGTCCTTCGATGACGATCTGACGGATCACAATCGTATCGCTGAAGAGGCTGCGAATCTGCAACGACATGCTGAAGCCGTGCAGCTCGGCCAGATTGGCCGCATAGCCCTCAGGCGGCCCGACGACCAGTCCCTTGAGACGTACGGTACCCGTCCAGGGAAAGACCTGGACTGACTCGACCTCGATCGGCACCCCCAAGACCCCGGGGCCGATGTTTTCGGCCGCACTCTTGATGATCGGGCCGAGAGCAAAGCTGACTACAAGCGTCAAAACAACGACGATTGCCAGTAGTACGACCAGGCCACGTTTGACCCAACTTGCCTTTTTACTCATGTTTACACCTGTGCCATCAGATCGCTCAGCAGCTTCGAGAAGCGGGCGGGGTTTTTGATGTTCGATCCCTCGGCCAGCAGAGCCTGGGCATGGACCAGCTCAATGAAATCAGCCAACTGCCGATCGCCCTTGTCGCTCTCGGCCATGCCGAGCATCTTCTCGATCAGGGCATGGGTGGGGTTGATTTCGAGAATCCGCTTGGCGGGCGGTGCATCACGGTTGAAAGCCCGCATCACCCGCTCCATCTGGGCATTCGGACCATACTCATCGGCCACCAGACAACAGGCCGACTCGGTCAGACGGTTCGAGATGCGGACATCCTTGACGTCCTCTTCGAGCTGCGACTTGATTACCTTTATCAGCGGCTCGAAGCGTCCCTGTACCTCGGCGGCATCCTTCTGCTTCTCCTCTTTGTCGCCCTCGTCATCGAGGTCAATCTCGCCCCGATCGATCGCACGCAGCTTCTTGCCATCGTACTCACTCAGGCGCTCCGCCACCCACTGGTCGATCGCATCTATATAGAAGAGCACTTCATAGCCACGGGCACGGAAGGTTTCCAGAATCGGCGACTGGCTGGCGGCCTCGACCGAATCGGCCGAAAGCGTGTAGATTTCCTTCTGGCTCGAAGGCATACGGCTGACATAGTCCTTGAGCGTCGTCAGCTTGCCCTCTTCGGTGAAGGTCGAGGGGAACTGTACCAGCTCCTTGAGTTTGGCCTCGTTTTCGAAATCGCCGTAGAGTCCTTCCTTGAGGACACGACCGAAGGCTTCGTAAAACCGGCCATAATCTTCCGGCTGCTTCTCCTGCAGGTCGGCCAGCTTGCCGAGGATGCGCGAAACCAGCGTCTTGCGGATGATGCGGATGATGGCCTCATCCTGCAGCATTTCACGCGAGACGTTGAGCGGCAGATCGCTCGACTCGACCACGCCCCGTGCAAAGCGCAGGTAATCCGGCAGCAGCTCCTTGATGTCGTCGCCGATGAAGACACTGCGCACGTAGAGCTGCAAGCCCAGCTTGCGCTCGCTCATGAAGAGGTCGTAAGGCGCATTGGCGGGGATGAAGAGCAGCGCACGGAACTCGGTCGTACCCTCGGCCACGATATGGACATGTGCCAGCGGGTCTTCAAAGTCGTGGGCAATGTGCTTGTAGAACTCGTTCAGTTCGGCTTCTTCAATCTCGTCCCGACCACGTTTCCAGATGGCTTTCATCGAGTTGAGCGTCTCGGGAGCTGGCGGCTCGGCTACGGGCTTGTCTGCATCATCGTCGCCTTCATCTTCGGCCGGTTCTTCCGGTTTAACCGAGGGATCCGGCATCAGCACGATCGGGTAGGTAATGTAGTCGGAATACTGTTTGACAATGCTGCGGATACGCCAGGGCTCGAGGTATTCCTCCATGCCTTCGCGCAGTGTCAGGGTGATGACAGTGCCCCGCTCTTCCCGATCGGCCGGCCCGATTTCGTAGGAGCCGTCACCCTTCGAGGCCCAGCGCACCGCTGCACTGCCGACACGACGGGTAATCACCTCCACGTTATCGGCCACCATGAAGGCTGCATAGAAGCCGACGCCGAACTGGCCGATCATCTCGGGCTTGTCGGCCGCTTCTTCGAGTGCCGCCAGAAAAGCCTTGGTGCCGGAACTGGCAATGGTGCCGATATTCGATTCAACTTCATCGGCCTCCATGCCGATGCCGTTGTCGCTGATCGTCAGGGTGCCGGCTTCGCGGTTGGGCAGAATTGTAATCTGAAACTCCTCGCCTTCGGCCAGTATCGAACTGTCGGTCAGGGCTTCAAAGCGCGCCCGATCGATGGCATCAGAGGCGTTGGAAACCAGCTCGCGCAGAAAAATCTCCTTTTTGGAATAGAGCGAGTGGATGACAAGGTCGAGGAGTTGGCTAACTTCGGTCTTGAATTGTTTGGTCTGGGTACTCATGGTCACAGGTCAAGTTGGTTTGTTCGTTATAATCCGTAGGTTGGTTATAGGTCAGTCGTTGCGCCGGCCACCGAGCAGGCCGGCCCGCATCAGGTAGTAAAGCAAAGTCAGGATGGCACTGAAGGCCGCCGCCAGATAGGTCAGAAAAGCCGCATTCAGCACCGATCCGGCCGATTTGGACTCGGCCGTACTTACAATGCCGGCCTGAACCATCAGCTTTTTGGCCCTGGCACTGGCATCCCACTCGACTGGCAGAGTCACCAGCGCAAAGATGACTGAGAGCGAAAAGAGGGCGATCCCGATCAGCAGCAGTGTCCTTCCGACGCCAGCGCCCGAAAACAGAAAACCGGCCATGATGAACCAGATGCCGAAATT
>CAZMGQ010000186.1:0-4974 GCA_964565855.1 uncultured Lentisphaerales bacterium
CGTCACCACGACCAAACAATTCCATTCTGCCTAAAACAGATGAAACAGCCCTACCCGTTGATGTTTCCAATAAAAATAAATGATAGCTCGACATACTGATTTTTGCTAGACTGGAAGTCACTGGCGAGGTTTCACCCTTGTGAAGTTAGCTCAATAACACTGTTGGAGGAAGGACACAAGAATGAACAGGACGATTCTGATTTTGACTGCTGCTACGATAGCGCTAAGGACAATTGCAGGACCTGAACTGTCTGGAACCCCAGATGAACTCACCGCCCATCTGCGATCGCTACCTGGGCAGATCACTCTTTCTGCCGAAGCAGAGCTGAAGGTGGAGGCGGATCGGGCTGATGTTATCTTGACGTTGCATAATACCGACCGATCATTCAGGAATGCGCTCGTCCAGAACCAACAGATGCGCTCCGACATCATGGCGGAACTAGAGAAATGCGGGCTACCAACCGACCGCATCCATATGTCTCGCTTCTCGACAATGCCAATGCAAGGCTATTTCACCTCCAAAGTCAAGGCGTACGAAATCGAAAGCAGAGTCACAATCCAGGCAATTTCAGAAAAGGAAATCCAGGCGATTGCAGTGCTTGTTGACGAACGGGATAAAGTGACCCTGCTATCTCTCACCTTCAGCAATAGCCAGAAGGACACGCACACTGCACAAGTACTGCGACAGGCACTGGCGAAGGTGAATAGACTCAAGGTTATTTACGAGAAGGAACTCGGAATTACGCTGGTGGCTAGAGCTGTTGGTTCTCAGCCCTCGGAAATAGATATGGCACGACGACGATCATACGCCGGAAAAGAAGTGTCCGGTATCTCTTCGCTATTGCCCCCTGCGGAGACCACACTGGTCCTGCATGCATTAGCACAAAGAGAGCCTGAGCCTGACCTGTCGCAGTTCGATCAAGTCGTTTACACTGCCACTGTGACTGTGATTTTCGATGTGATGACAGAAGTCAAGAAATAACCCCAACAAGCGGCGGCACGGAACGCGTTGACGCAAGTTCGTGCGCCTTGATGGACTGAAAAAACGACTGCAAACTACACCGATTTGGAGTTTAACACTCGTATGACAACACTATTAGAGAATGCTTTTGCCCGGGTGTCGGCGTTGTCCATGACTTCTAGCACTACGGAAGCATTGTTGACACACAAGTAGCAGAGCAAGCAAGGATCGTTGGTGAAATGAAGCAGTTACGGCTCCTGTCATATAATGTGCGCAACTGTCGCGGACTGGATATACCAGCACAGCAGGATGTGGCGCGTATCGCCCGCGTTATCAAAGAGCAGGCTCCCGATCTGGTGGCGCTGCAGGAGCTGGATCGCGGCACAGAGCGGAGCAGCGGACGTGACATCCTGGCCGAGTTGGCCGAACTGACAGGGCTGGAGGGAGTCTATGCACCGGCTATCAACTACAACGGCGGTGAGTATGGCCACGGACTACTGACGCGTTGGTGCCCACGACGCCACTACAAGATTCCGCTGCCTGGGCGTGAGGAGGTGCGGGCGCTGCTGGTAAGCGAGTTCGATGACTTTGTCTTCTTTTCGACCCACCTCTCCCTGACACCGGAGAGCCAGATTGAAGCGGTCCATCTGATCAACCGTGAGTTGGGTCTCTTTAAAAAACCGGCCTTTATGGCGGGCGACTTCAACGCAGAGCCTGAGTCGGTCACGCTGCGCCTGGTGGAGCAGCGCTGGTCGCGTCTCTCGCCGCTGCAGTTCACCTTTCCCGCTGATCTGCCCGACCGGGTAATCGACTACATCTTCGCCGTCAAGGGAGCGGGGGTTGAGGTGCTGGAGGCGGCCGTAATCGAGGAGCCTGCAGCCTCCGACCACAGGCCGGTCTTTGTGAAGGTCGGCTTCAATCTCTGAGCCAAACAATTAGCGCCCCTGGCTATCTCAAGTATTCTCTTCACCTTGCAGCTCAAGCATCATACTTGCTCATTCAACTGTTTCGCTACAGCTTCTATAAGGCTTTCGCTAACATATAAACCCGCTGCGACTAGCTTAGAAGTGGCTTCCTGAAAGGAGTCGATAACACCTTTATTTTTTGCCAAAGCAAGCACACTTAACGTTCCATAAACTTTGATCCCCAACGCGACTGCTACCTTTCGGGCTTGATAATCGTCCAAAACAGCAGAAACCCCATTGTTTGTACGCGCAAACTCAATGACTTCAGATTCTCCAGCACCTAGTTGCCAAGTTGCCAGTGGTGAAAGAGGAGGTTTAATGATTACCTGCTGAACCCATGACAATGAATCAATTTGCAGTCGGATCGGGTCATCAGAAGGACCCGCTTTGATTTCCTCCAGAACAGCACGCGGAACGTAAAATGGGTAAAAAAGTATGGGCAAAAGCTCCAGTAAGCCAGCTTTTGCCATCGCGATCAAAGGAGAAGCATTACAAACCACAGGCTTCATGGTTGCAGATCACTCGATTACGCTTCTAATTTCTGCCGGGGTTTCTTGAAAAGGTGAAACCTTGTAACGTGAAAGTGCTGCCAAAAAATCTGCCCGACTCAGGCCGGCAACCGAAGCTGCCCTTTCCTGGGTCAACATTGCACACTCATACCATTTGACTGCGGCAGCCAAGCGCATTTCGGCAGCCATTGATTCCTGGTCTTTATGCAGGCCAAGAAAGAGACTGCTATCCAGCTCTATTTGTAGGGTTTGGGTCATGCTCTTCTCCTGCTTGGTTTGAATAAGAGTATAGCATACTTAAAATTGCAACTCTACCACAATACCCGACCCCAAAACTGCGGAAGATTTTGCTGTCCTGTGATAACCCCTTGCAATTGCGGTTCGCGAGGACGCTCACCCTCCATAAAATGTTCACCCGACGGTTGATATTCAAAAATGGAGGGCGAATGTCCCATGAGCCGCCAGCGCAAAGGAAAGTGCATGTTTCAAAAAAGCAAAGCGGCTACTCTCGCAGAATAGGGCCGACATGCATGTCGCCGCCTGAACTGCCGGGCACTTAGTTTTGCAGCGCAGGTGGCGGGTGGGGGCGGCCGATCAGTTTCAGGTATTCGTGGTGGCTGGCGTTGATGATGGCTGTGGCTTCGGCGAGGGCTGCGTTTGCCATTTCGTCGGGGATTGCGGCCCGTAATTCGTTCATGCCCACTACGCCGGGCAGGGAGGGGTCGATGTTGCGGGGTAGCGAGAGGTCGATCAGCAAGGTGCCGGGGCGTAGCTGGTGGCAGTGTCCGGACTCTACCACATAGTCCGGGCTGGCTGTGGCACAGAGTACAACTTCGGCACCGGCGAGGGCAGCGGACAGTTCGGCGCCATCACGTCCCGAAATCTGATGTGCCTGAGGAAAGCGGGCGGCGAGTCCGGCTCCGATCCGGCCCCGGCCGATAATCAGGATTGAGGCTTCCTGTCGCCTCTGTTCGGTCAGGTACCCGGCCACCAGATCTTCGGTTTCGAGCGAGCGCAGGCGTGGTTCGAGTGTCTGACGGATCTCCTTGGAGAGTCGCAGCGCGAGGTTGAGCCAGCCCTGCAGGACACTGCCTGCCCGGTTCTGCTGGCGTGCAGTGACGAGGGCTTCCTTGACCTGGGCTACGATGCGGGTTTCACCAAAAGCCTGAGCCTCGAGCCCGGCCGTGATCAGGGCCAGCCTTGCAAAGGCTTCTTCGCCACGGGTGATGCGCAGGTTGCTGCCGGATCCGGCAATGCGTTCGAGCAGGAGTTGCAGCGGAGGGATGGCGGTACGGCTGCCGGTGGCGATAATCTCGAAACGGTTGCAGGTGTCGAGCAGCATGAACTCATGAATGCCCCAGAGGGCGCCGAGCATGGTTTCGATTTCAGGGCGCGCCTGTTTGAGGAGTTCGATGCGTGCGATGTTGTCGCGTTCGTGATCAAGACCGATCGTCAGCAGGTCATAGTCTGAGAGGCTGGCGGCATGGCGACTGAGGTTTTCCCGCCAGAGCCGTGAGCGGCGGCAGGACTGACCCGCCGTACTGATGCCGAAAGTCATGTCTGCGACCGACAGGCTGGCCGGCAAAATAAGGTCGCCACTACGCCAGTGGGCATCGGAGGCGGAGCAGAGGATGCCTGCTGCACGACAGAGGTCGATCACCTGCCGGTTGAGTTGCTGGTTGTCCGTGGCGGCAATTACCAGAAAAGCACCGTCGAGATCTGTCGGCTCGAAAGGGCGGGGGTGGATAGTGATGCCGGGCTCTGAGTGGAGGCGGGGATCAATTGCGGGTGCGACAACGGTCACATCTGCCCCGGCAGTCCGGAGCTTGTGGATTTTGCGTCGGGCGACGTTGCCGGCTCCGATGACGAGGCAGGGCTTGTCCGCCAGCAGCAGAACGGAGGGGAAAATGGGGACTGGAGTAGAGGGGTGATTCATGTGGAAAAACCGGCTGTCTGGAGGTTCAGCACATCGCCGGCCAGGAAGAGTGAGCCACAAACGACGACTGTGCCGTTCTCTGCGGCGGCCCAGTCGCGGGCCTGTTGCAGGGCTGCGGCAAGATTGTCGCAGGGTTGCGCCTGGAGACGGTATTGGCGGGCGAGATTGGCGGCAGTGGCGGGATTAATCGAGCGTGGGTTGGAGATGGGCACGGTCCAGATCTGTCTGGCACTGGGGGCAACGGTGCGGAAAAAGCCAGCGACATCCTTGTCGGAACAGAAGCCGCAGACCAGGGCGACGTTGCGGGTGCGGGTCTCCTTGAGAGCTTTGACGAGGGCTTCGGCTCCGTCCTGATTGTGGGCACCATCGACGAGGGTGGGGGGTGAATCGCTGATCAGTTGGAAACGTCCGCGCCAGGCGACATCGGCCAGGGCATGTGCGAGGGTGTCCTCCGGCAGGGCTAGGCCGAGGTGTGATTCGAGCGCTTCGAAAACGGCTGTGACGGTGGCGATGTTTTCGACCTGATAAGGGGCGGCCAGGCGGCAGGTGAGGGTGCCGTAGTTGCGGTTTTCGCTGGCGACGCGGACTTTCTGCCAGGTGAGA
>CAZMGQ010000187.1:0-4949 GCA_964565855.1 uncultured Lentisphaerales bacterium
GGAGCTGTGGTGCAGGTCGGTAAACGGCGGCCAGTTCAGACAACGGCCGGTTGCTCTCGCGCATGACAGCCAGAAGCTGCAGAGCGGTCACAATCCCGTCGCCCGTCGTATGCAGATCGCTGAAAATAACGTGGCCCGACTGTTCGCCGCCAAAGTTGGCCCCCTCGCGCCGCATCATTTCGAGCACATGCCGGTCGCCGACATTGGCATCCTTCCAGGCCACCCCCAGATCGTTCAGCAACAGGCGCAGACCGAGGTTACTCATCGGAGTCAGGACAACCAGGTTATTACGCAGGCGGCCGGTTTTCTTGAGATGACAGGCACAGACGGCAATGATCTCATCGCCGCCGACCTCTCTGCCCTTTTCATCGACGGCAATCAGCCGGTCGCCATCGCCATCGAAGGCCAGCCCGATATCGGCCCTGTTCTCCAACACGGTCCGGCTGACGTCAGCCGTGAACTGCGAGCCGCAGTTGGCGTTGATATTGAGACCGTCCGGCTTGTCGTGAATGGCAACCACCTCGGCACCCAGCTCACGGAAAATGTCCGGTGCCACGTGATAAGTCGCACCATTGGCACAGTCGAGCACAACCTTCATGCCCTTGAGGGTCGCACCCGCAGGAAAGGTGCCCTTGCAGAACTCGATATAGCGGCCGACAGCATCGTCGATCCGTCTGGCACGGCCGATTTCCACGGTTTCGTTGCCGAGATGGCAGGCCTTGCCACTGAGAACCAGCTCCTCGATCTCGTTTTCCAGTTCGTCACTGAGTTTGTAACCGTTGGAGGCGAAGATCTTGATGCCGTTGTCATGATAGGGGTTGTGCGAGGCGGAAATGACGATGCCGGCGACACAGCGCATGCTGCGGGTGATATAGGCGATACCGGGGGTCGGCAGCGGACCTGTAAGGTAGGCCTGGACACCCATCGAACAGATGCCGGCCGTGAGGGCGTTTTCGAGCATATAGCCGCTGAGGCGTGTATCTTTGCCGATCAGGATACGGTTGAAACCTTCGTGCTCGCGCTTGAGGACATAGGCCGTTGCCCGGCCGATCGCCAGGGCTGTTTCGGCCGTCATGGGCGGCTGGTTGGCAATGCCGCGGATGCCGTCTGTACCAAACAATCTGGTCATATCAGTCCAAGCCAAGATCCAGTTGTCCGGAAACTACGATTTTATGTCCCTTTTCGAGCGTCGGGTCGGAAGTATCGTACACCACAAATCTTACCGAAGGAAAGCGCCGCGCCAACTCGTCGCGGATATATTTCTCGACAGCATGGACGTTGGCGGGATCATCATCCGAGAAACCGACACTGATCGGGCGCCTTGCGCCGATCCGCTCAATGATGCCGAAGAGGTGTTCGACAAAGTCGCGCACGGCAAACTGTTTGCGTGCTTCGGCACGATCGGCGTCCGGCAGCACCCCCTCCACCAGTCGGCGGAACTGCGGCGAAGTTACGGCATGATACTTGTTGAGCGAGAGATAGTCGTCCAGAATCTCCTCATCACTCTTGGCCAGGTTGACATCCTCGCCATCGTAATAGGCCACATAACCACGTAGATTGGCGAGCATTTCAGCCTTTTCGGCCTGACTCAGCACGCGTTCGATAAACATTTCGACCCCGCTGCGCAAGGTGCTGCTGCAATGGCCGCGGGCGGTGACGATGGCAAAGAGGCGGCCTTCGACCAGCGTCTTGCGGAAGGTCTCAAAGCTGGGGGGGACACTTTCGATTCCCTGCAGAACACGGTCGAGTGCCAGGCGGGCATCGATCAGGAACTTGCTGACATCATCCGTGGCAAAGTCGCGGAACTCGACAAAGGCATTTTCCCAGTCGCCACCCGGTGGGCGATAGTTGGCGGTGTCGTTACGGATCACGGCAAACAACGCAGTCGAAACCAGATGCGGTGCCCAGGTATCGTTTGCCAGACGACGCTCGAGGTGGATATAGGTCGGCATGTGCAGGATATTGTCGTCCCAGTCGAAGATATAGTACTTCAAATCCCGCTCGCCGACGCGGTAATTGGTTTGAGCAGGGATAGCTTCCATGTCCGAAAGTGTAAAACTGCCGTCAAAGCCAAGTCAAGGGCAATCAGGGGCTCAATAACCGGCGGGATTCTGCGATTGCCAGCGCCAGGCATCGCGGCACATGTCCTCGACCCCCAGCTCCGCCTGCCAATGCAGCAGTTGCCGGGCCTTGGAGGGATCGGCATAGCAGCTCGCGACATCACCGGTCCGGCGCGGCGCAAACTCGTAAGGCACATCGCGCCCCGAAGCCGCCTCGAAGGCCCGTACCATATCGAGCACACTGTAGCCCTGCCCGGTGCCGAGATTCACCGCGTCACAGCCTTCGATCTTGCCGATCGCTTCGAGTGCCTTGAGGTGCCCCCGGGCCAGGTCCACCACGTGAATATAGTCGCGCACGCCGGTTCCATCGGGGGTGGGATAGTCGTTGCCGAAGATTCTGAGCTGAGGCAGACGCCCCACTGCCACCTGCGAGATATAGGGCATGAGGTTGTTGGGGATGCCGTTGGGATCTTCGCCGATGCGACCACTCTTGTGAGCCCCTACCGGATTGAAGTAGCGTAGCAGCAGAATCCGCCACCGGGGTTCGGCCACAGCCAGATCCCGCAGCATCTCTTCCAGCATCAGCTTGGTACGTCCGTAGGGATTCAACGCCGACAGAGGAAAACTCTCGTCGATCGGCATCCGTTCCGGAGTGCCGTAAACAGTAGCCGAGGAGCTGAAGACAAGGTTGAAGACACTGTGACGCGCCATGGCTTCGAAAAGGTAGAGCGAACCCACGAGGTTGTTGTGGTAGTAGTGCCAGGGCTGACTGACTGATTCGCCGACAGCCTTGAGGCCGGCAAAGTGGATGACCGCATCAAACTTTTCAGCGGCAAAAATCGCTTCGAGAGCTTCACGATCAAGCAGGTCGATCCGATGAAAAGCCGGCTCTTTTCCGCTTAGCTCACTCACCCGGTGCAGAGCCTCTTCCTTACTGTTGGAGAGGTTGTCGAGCACTGTCACCGCATGGCCGGCCTCCAGCAGTTCGACACAGGTGTGGCTGCCGATATAGCCGGCGCCACCGGTTACCAGTACTTTCATCCCCCTACTCCCGGCTCGGGATCGCCAAACAGATACTCCATCAGTTCCGGGCCGAACAGGGCACCGAGGGCGCCGCAGGGTGCGGAAAATTCGTTATATTCTTCCACATTATCAGGCTCAATCCCGGGACCGCAGATGGCCAGCGGTACAGGCGTCCGTGTATGTTTGCCGAGACTCACCGGCACCGGGTGATCCGGCAGAACCGCATAGCGTACCCTGCGGCTGCCACAGGCTTTCATCACCGGCACCACAATCCGGCTGTCGAAGTCCTCGATCGCCTTGATCTTGAGCGCCAGATCACGTGCATGCGAAACTTCGTCGATCGCCTCGACATGGATATAAACAAAATCATGATCGACAATCGCCCGGATGGCGGCCCGCGCCTTGCCGTCGTAATTCGTGTCGATATAGCCGGTCGCTCCGGGAACTTCGATAACCTCCATCCCCAGACAGTGGCCCAGGCCCTTGACAACATCAACCGCCGAAATTACGGCCGAACTGATGCCATGACGCTGGTAAAGTGTCCGCATGTTGCCGGCCCGTCCCGGACTCCAGAACCAGACGCCGTTGGCCGGTTTGCGCCTTTCAGCCACAGCCTGCTGATTGATCGGCGAAGCGGACAACACGGCAGCGGCCCGTTCCATCAGATCACGCAGAAGCCGTGCGGTCGGCTCGGCGGAAGGCTCATCGGCTGTCGGCAGCCAGTCGGCCATCAGGCCGCCGGGATGATCATCCGGCTTCTCGCAGTGCACTTTTTCGGAGTACCCGCCACCTGACAGAATCATCAGGTTGCGATAGCTGACCCCGGCATGGAAACGCACGTGCTGATCGGCCAGGGCATCATTCAGCTCGGCAATCAGTGCCTCTGCATCTTCCTGCGAGATATGACCTCCGGCAAAGTCTGCCAGGGTTCCATCAGGATCCATGCTGATCAGGTTGCAGCGGAAAGCCACATCGTCCGGACCGAGAGGTATTTTCTGGCTGGCAGCTTCCAGCACGCCGCGACCACAGAACTCCTTCTCCAGATCACAGCCCAGCACCGACATGTTGGCCACGTCGCTCGAGGTCGGAAACCCCTTCGGCAGTGTCAGCAATGTCCCCGAACGTCCCTCACGCGCAATCCGGTCCATTCCGGGTGTGGCAGCAGCCTGAAGCGGCGTTTTGCCGCCCAGTTCAGCCAATGGTTCGTCAGCCATGCCGTCGGGCAGAAAAATAATTGTCTTTGTGATCGCTTTCATGAGAACCGGATGGTCTCAAAAGTGCATCGACATGTCAACGTGTTCCGCTTAATCCTGGTGATTCTGATTGTGAAAAAACTCAATTATCCGAGTCGGAATCGGGATTGTTTTCGGTATCGAAACGCCGGTTTTTTGCAGTTTTCGATCCCGATAGCGAGACTGTCCCGGCAGCCAGATCAAAATTGGAATTGCTGGTAATCTTGCAATTGGATTGCCAGATTATGGTACGGTGGCAGTGTGCGGACTCTGACACAGGTGATTCGGCACGGTGCTTTGATCTGGCATTACTATAATCTTGCAAGTACATTGCCAGATTATGGTGCGGTGGCAGTGTGCGGACTCTGACACAGGTGATTCGGCACAGTGCTTTGATCTGGCATTACTGTAATCTTGCAAGTGCATTGCCAGATTATGGTGCGGTGGCAGTGTGCGGACTCTGCCACAGGTGAGTCGGCACGGTTATTTGATCTGGCATTACTGTAATCTCGCAAAGGAATAGCCAGATTATGGTGCGGTGGCAGTGTGCGACTCTGACACAGGTGATTCGGCACAGTGCTTTGATCTGGCATTACTGTAATCTTGCAAGTGCATTGCCAGATTATGGTGCGGT
>CAZMGQ010000188.1:0-4947 GCA_964565855.1 uncultured Lentisphaerales bacterium
ACTCTCTAAGGGGACCGTATCGCCCGACCAGTTGGCCGCATGAGACCAGAGTCCGTCGGCGTCAGAATTGCCGGCACCGTCCCAGGTTCGGACGGTCTGGGCCGACAGTGTAGCGGCACCGGCCACAAGACCGAGTGCCGATAACAGGGTGACATACAAGCGTGAAGCTTTCATGTTCATCCCCTTTACCTGATTATGATCACTGTCATGGCCGCAGACGGAACCTTGACCTTGAGGACATTGTCAGTCTGGGTGACGATGCAGCCTTCCGGTGAAACAGTGATGTTTTCCTCAGGTATCATATTACCACCTACACTCTCGGAAAAGGTCATCAGGTCCACCTCGCCGCCGCCAGCCTTGCTGAACATATCGGCTTCAATATTGAGTCTGGCCGTCTCATCGTAGGTAACATAGCTGCTGCACTCGATCGTGGTGACGCCATTGCTGTCGAAGACAAAGCCCAAACCGCCACCCGCAGTCAACTGCACACGGTTAGCCTCAATCGAACCGTCACTGCCTTCGACCGAAAGAATTCCGTCACGCTGCACGTAGATGTGTCCACCCACTTTGAAGTTGCCGTTTACCACACGCATGACGTTGTTCGAAGACGCACTGTAGCGTCCGAGAGCCGTATTGTTCTTGACGATAACCGTCCCTCCGTCCATCACAATCGCCTCATTGTCGCCGCCATGTTCACCGATAAACAGGCCTTGTGCAGCCGTGACAAGTCCATTGCTGACCACCATCCGGTTGCCATAACCTTCAAGACCCACCACTATATCTTCGCGGTTGGTCACCAGAGCATCGGTTCCAACGAAAAGGAGATTGTCCGTGGCTTCGGCTTCATGACCGATGATAATCTTTGAACGTCCGCCCCATTCACCGACGTTCAGCCCATAGAAGGCACCGCGATCAACGATGTAGGCGGCATTGCCTGAGCCCTTCCAGCCAACCAGTAACGACCCGCTGGAGCTGGCCTCCTCACTCAGACTGTAAAGACTCGACCCCTCGCCGGTAACAACAAGCACGTTGTTGGATCCGGCCGCTGTGTTCTGTCCCGGTGAAAACCCGAGATTTACATCACGCCAGGAGGTCGCCGTCGCACCGTCGCTGATGGTCATGCTGTTATTATCACCGTTGACTCCAACGGCGATATCGTAAGTATAGGTGTTGAGCGAACTCCCGGCACCGGTAATCAACACGGTATTGTTAGTGGCCACTTGATTATATCCGACATAAAAATGCTGATTGGCATCCACCTTTGCCCCCTCTTCAACGGTCAGACTATTGCCTGAGCCTTCAAGCCCGACATAGAGCTGGGGGTGGGCATAAAACTCAGCATCTGAGACCAGCATGGTGTTTTTATCACCCTTGTAGCCCACATAAACCGAGACAGTGCCACCAGCCTGATTATCGTTGGTGACCACGGCACCTGACCGGATAACGAGTCGGTTTCTATCCGCTCCCTCATTGCTTCCCAGACGAATGCTCCCACCAACGCCGGGGGCTGCCCCACTGACGTGAGCTTTAGCACCATTCTCAAAGACAACTTCGTTGTCACTTCCTGCCTGTCCTATAAAAATACCACCGCTGGTATTGACCAGCTCGGTGTCAGGCCCTGTCACAACCAGTCTGTTTTCGCTGCCGGATGACTTGGTTGCGAGAATCACATGACGCTTTGGGGCAATCGTTGCACCGTTGGCAACTGTCAGCAGGTTATCACTGCCGTTACCACCGATATTGATATCGTAGTTTATCGTTCTCAGCTTGGTTGAAGGGCCGGTAATCAGGGCACTGGCCGGCTTGTTGTTGGAGTGATCACCCATCCAGAAGTGACTTTTGGCAGTCAGCAATCCGCTGATCACCTGCAGTGCCGCACTGCCGTTGTTGTTCTCGATCTTGAAGTTGCCGTCTGCATAGTATTCGTTGGCGGCACCGATATTCAATGTGACAGTTCCACCGGGAGCCTGCATAAAGACCGCCCCGTTGGTAAAGCTGTCGGCAAAGGTCACCGTATAGGTCTCATCCAGGTTGAACCTGGCGGCTTCGGTCAGCCCCGGCAATTCGCCGCCGGACCAGTTGGCAGGATCACTGATCAGCCCGCCATCGGAATTGCCCCAGTAACGATCCGCCCTGATGACGGCCGGCATGGAGACAAGCAACGCCACAGAGGCGATTGCCATTAGTTTGTAAAGCACAGTTTGTTGTGTGTTCTGCATCGTATTCCTCCTCTATTGGAAAAACTCTTTGCACGGACTCCGGGAGGAGTCATGATGTGAAATGACTGAGGTCCGGACTAACGGTTCCAGTCGAGATGTTTGAAAAGATCAGCAATGTCGATACGGGCACCACAGGTTAAGAAGTCAGCAGCTCCGTAATAAAGCTCGAGTTCGCCGTTGCCCGGGTCGATTGTCCCATTGTGGAAGACAACATTCGGCATGAAGCCCTCACGTTCATAAGGAGCTGTCGGCTCGAAAAAGGGCTCACGCGAACGTGCCAGCACCCTGGAGGGATCCTGCCGGTCGAGCAGCAGCACTCCCAGACAGTAGCGGACATTGTAGTCGGAACCGTGATAAAATGCCAGCCAACCTTCCGACGTCAAAATCGGCGCCGAGTTGCCCCCTACCCTCTCACTGTCCCAGCAGCCGGGACGCGGGGTGATCACCAGCTCATGCTGCCCCCAGTCGTGCAGGTTGGGCGACGAGGCCAGCCAGACCGAGGGGCGACCGACATGCATCACCGAAGGACGGTGAAATGCGACGTAGCGGTCACCGATCTTCTGCGGAAAAATGGCAATGTCCTTGTTGTCTGGCGCAAAGATAATCCCATGTCGCCGGAAGCTCCGGAAGTCCTCCGTACTGGCCAGCATCGTTACGACACCGCAACTCGATACGGCGGTGTAATTGATGTAGTAAACACCTTCGAGACAGGTGATCCTTGCATCCTCGATGCCATAGCTCTCATAAGGAGTTTCCGGCAGCAGCGAAGGCTGCGGATCAATCTTGAAGTTCACCCCATCCGCCGAACGTGCCACCCGCAGGTGACTGATGCTGGTCAGGTAGGTTTCGCCACGATAGCTGAATACCCGTGGATCACTGGCATCCAGTTCGGGATCGTCGAGCCGGAACTGCAGGATTTTGAGTTCACTGTTTTCGACATCGAAAACCGGCGCCGCAATACAACCGGGCTCTGGCACGGCACGCTCCGCCACCCGCAGCAGCAGCAGACGCTCCCCCCGGAACATGGTTGCCCCGGGGTTGAAAACCCCCAGCACTTCCAGACCCGGCCGCGAAGGCGCAAGGTCGGCAGGTGTGATGAGTGGATTCTCAGTAAAGCGTCTGATCATGATTATACTTCCTGTTGCTTACTGGTCAACGTGTACCGGACCCCAGCCTTCGGGTGTCAGACGTGCCTCGCTCGGCACGTCGGAGACCAGGCCGGTCTTCTTGTTGAACCAGTAGAGACGCGAGGCCCGGTTGTTGCCGGTGGGATTGGAGTAGATCACCCCCACAAGTCCGGTGATCTGCGACATGTCAGCCGGTTTGAGGCCGATCTCAGCCAGCGGCACACGGACCAGACAAGTATAGGTGTTGAACCCCTTGTCAACCAGCACCGTTGCTCCCTCCACCCGCCGGACCACGTCAAACTTTGCGGCATTGGCAAGGTTGTTGGCCACTGAGTAAGTCATCGGGTTATCAGGTGTTTCGGCATCCCTCTGCCAGTAAACCAGCGAAGGCTTGCCTTCAACATTTGCCGCCAGCAGGCGCATCGGACCACGGCCGGGCACGTTGAGCTGTATGTCAACCGCGTCACCACCGATGAAGGCGTGAGTATAGTCGGTAGCCGCATTCATCCAGGGGCTGTTGTCCGCCACCTGGAACATCGCCACCAGTTCACGACCGTTGTGGCCCAGTCCCACGCGGAACCAGCGGCTGGGGTCGCCTTCTTCCGTCACACGGATATCGGCTGCACCGGGCAGCAGCGGCAGCGAGGATGACAGCATCACGGGTGCAGGCTTGGCAGGTACCTGGCGCAGCCGTGCGATACGGATGGACTCCGGCTCACGCACCTGCTGCTGACGTCGCTCAGCCAGCAGTTTGGCCGATGCCTCAAGGTCAGCTTGCGTTACAGACAGATCAACTTCGATCTTTTCACAGGTATCGAGATTCAGAACTTCCATAATCCGATAGGAGGCACCACCGAGCTGGATAAGGACCCTCCCTGTCGGCTCATCACGCCAGATGAAACCACCGAAGCTCTCGCCCCCGATAAAGGTTTCGTCCATTGTCACTTCGCTCTGGATATCCTGACAGATACTCGAGATGTAGATGCCGTCCATCGTCATCAGGAACCATTCGCCCCGGTCGCCACTGAGGGCTGTCATGCTGCCGACATTGGGCACATCTTCCACTACGCCGTTGCAGCGGAAAGGCGCGATCAGCACCCCGCGCTGAGCAGCCGGAGCATCATGCCGCCGGTAACGGTTGGGCCAGGAGCCCTGACGTCCATCGACCTGATGGTACGAGATGCCGTCGGAGATGTTGCCGGCCATATCCATCACCGGAGTCCCGGCAATCGCACGGATGTTCTTGTTGCCGATCCAGTTATCGGCCTTGCGCGGATTGGCGAAGTCATAGACCGGTACGCCGGTCTCGGTGAAGCTCTGCGGCTCAAAGATGTTGCCGTCGGTACTCAGGATCACCAGATCCGGACGCACCCAGCCGTTGGCCCAGTAGGCACGACGGAATTCAAAATTCTCAAAGACTTCACCTTCGTCTTCGACCCCGTTTTCGTTGAGATCGGTCCAGGCTCGTCCGGGACCATTACGGTTGCCCATCGTAATCGAAACTACCGGTTTGAAAACCCCGTCTTCGTCACGCTTCAGGATTTCGAGGTCCTTCGGAACGTTGTAGCCCGGTGATGAACAGGCATATTCGTGCCCCCGGT
>CAZMGQ010000189.1:0-4340 GCA_964565855.1 uncultured Lentisphaerales bacterium
AAGCTGGCACTCTTCCAGCGCGCCAAGATCCTGATCGACCTCGGCTTCCGCAACCAGGGGGTCACGCTGCTCAAGCAGATGTTCCAGGATACCCAGCGCTACACCCCGGCCCAGATGCTGACCGTCGGCCAGGAGCTGCTCAAGAGTCGCGAAAATACCATGGCCCTCGAAGCCTTCGAGGTGGCCCTCAAAGGCGCCGGAGACAATGTCGGTATCCGGATGCCGGCCCTCCTCGGCAAGGCCGATGCCCTGATGGCACAGAACAAACTGCAGGAGACGGTCGAGCTCCTCGACGAGTTTCTCACCAGCTTCCAGCGCTCGGTCCTCACGATCGATGCCAACCTCAAGCTGAGCCTGGCTGCCAGCCAGTTCGCAGTCACGCTCGACGACCGCAATGAGCGCATCAGGATGTTCAACAAGTCGATCGATGCCATGAAGATCGTACGGCAGTTCCGTACCGAGCCCGGCGAGCTGGCAAAGACCGACAATGATATCGGACGCATCCTGCTGCACAAGGCCGCTGCCGAAGACCGCCTGCGCGACGACGCCCGTCAACGCGACTATATCATGCAGGCCATCGCACACTTTATTTCGGTGCTCGACTCGGGCAACCCCACCATCCCCGAGGTGGTCCCCCATCTCGAGGAGTCGTACCACCTCACGATCCCGCTGATGCTTAAGGTCAACGAGTTCGGCGACGCACGCGAATATGCCGAACGTTACCTCAAGATTTTCCCCAGCGGCCGCTATCTGACCGATATCCGCAACTGGCTCAACCAGGCCAATATCGGCGCCAACACCCCGTGAGACAGCCAATCAATCACTTTCCAGGAGCCACAATCATGAGCAAAAAACGAATCGCAAGCGTCCTCTTGCTGACGGCATTCGCCGCTACGGTGATGGCCGATGTCAGGGGCATCCTCACTAAACACGACGGAGCCGAAGTCCGCGGCACGGTCCGCTGGCAGCCTGTGCAGAAGCAGTATGTCGTCACTATCAAGCAGGGCAACCTCGACGTCACGGTCAACGTCCGGGCAGCCGAAGTCGCCAGCGTCCGCGTTGCGCCACCCCCCGGCTGGGAAAATATCGTCAAGGAGATACGCGAAGGCCGTGGTGCCGCCGCCGTGCCGCGCCTCGAAAACATTGTCAAACAGTACAGCATGCTGCAGTACGATGTCGTTGCCGGCACTTATCTGGCCCGCATACACATGAGCGACAAGCGGCCGGCCGATGCCCTGCGCATCTGCGAGGCTATCATCGCCAGCAAGCCCGATGCCGGCACTACCTCCGATCTGGCTCCCCTCTACTGGGAGGCCATGATGGCCACCGGCAAGACCGCCAAGCTCGAGCCTGCAATCGAAGAGGCCATCCGCAGCGCTCCGCGGGAAATCGCCGCCCATGCCTATATCTTGCGCGGCGATATGCTCCGGGCCGAAAATCGCACCCGCGATGCCCTCAAAGATGGTTATCTGCGGACCATCCTCATGTTCCGCGATGCCCGCCGCGTCCAGGCCGAAGCCCTCTTCAAAGCCGCCCAGGCTCACGATGCTTTACAGGAAGTCCAGTATGCCGAACGCATGCGCCAGAGCCTGCTGGCCAACTTCCCCGACAGCGAATTCGCCAAACAACTCCGTGGCAACGATTGATTGCCCACCAGTATCACAACAACTCACAAACCCAACGCAGACGTAACAAAGGTATCTCATGAAGAAGCAACTCGTAATGTCATTTATGTGCGCCGGACTGATTTTTGGTGCAGCTCCCGCACTCTTTGCCCAGGACGAAGCCGCGGCAGAAGACGCGGCGCCGGTCGCGGGTGAAATAGTTGGTGGCGAAACACAGAAACCAGCCGCATCCGGTAACTTTTACCATGTTATTACCAGTTCCGGGTGGCTGGGTGTGGCCCTCTGGTTGGCTATTTTCGCTTCTTTCGGATTTTATATCTATCTCCTGATCGACTGTTCGATTGTGGTGCGTGCCTCAAAAATCATGCCACAGTCACTGATCGATGAAGTCGAAGCCGCCATGCGCGAAGGCGATGTCGTCAAAGCCCTCCAGAGCTGCGACAACGAGCCCGGCCCGATGGCCAACATCCTTTCCGCCGGCTTCAGCAACGTTGAAGAAGGCTACGACGTTATCCAGGAAGCCATCACCACTGCCGCCGATATCGAGGTCGAGCGCATCATGCAGAAACTGACCTGGTTCTCGGTCAACGGCAACATCGCCCCCATGCTGGGCCTGCTCGGTACCGTCCAGGGCATGATCCTGGCCTTCGGCAACCTCGCTGGCGGTGCCCCCGACGTCTCGCTGCTGGCCATGAACATCGCCCAGGCCCTCTGGACTACCGCCTGGGGCCTCGTGATCGCCATTCCCTGCGTGGCTACCTACTACATGTTCCGTAACAACGCCAACCGTATCGTACTGCGCATGGAAGCCATCACGATGGAACTGATCAAGGATCTGCGCAACGTGCAGATCGTCACCGAGTAACGCCTTCAGATGGAGACCAGAGTCAGCCGCCGCGTCCGCTAAGACAGGCGGCTGACCGCAGAGAGAAGGAGCACTCATGTCACGAGCCAGAAATCAGGAAGAATGTGACCTGAACATGACGCCGATGATCGACGTCGTGTTCCAACTGATCATCTTTTTCATTGTGACGATCACAATGACAGAAAACCGTAACGAAGATATCAGACTCGAACGGTCAGTTTACGGGCCCGAGATCAAAAGTGATGAAACTTCGTCCCCCCTGACGCTGGTCGTGGAAGTCGATCGCCGGGGACGCGTCTCAATCAACAACATAGCCATGTCTTACGACCAACTGGGCAATATCATCAGTGGTCGCTACAACCGGTACGGAGTCTTCCCCCTGATGATCCGTGCCGATTACCGTACCCGCCATTCCCATGTCAAAAACGTGATGGATATCTGTACATCACGCGGTCTCGGCAGGGTGGCTTTTGTGGCAGTCAAAGAACCCCGTACTCCCGAAAGCCGCGCCCGCTGGGGCAATTGAGGAGGATTTAGCCATGGCAAAGCAGAAAAAGCGCAATCGCAACAAGGGCGACGAAGTCGAACTCGAAATGACGCCCATGATCGACGTCGTCTTCCAGTTGCTGATCTTCTTTATTGTCACACTCAAGCAGGAAGACATCCTTTCACAGCTTGAGGTTCTGCGTCCGGCCCCGGATCCCACTGCCACCGAAACAGACAATATCGAACCGATCACGATTCTCGTCGGCCGTACCGGTTTCGTCTATCGTGGCACACCCGTCACCGAAGCTCAGCTCAACGCAAGTATCGAACGCATCGCCCGCTACAACCCCAATGCCATGGTCATGGTCAAGTGTACGCTCGATTCCGAGCACAAATGGCTCGTGAAGGCACTCGATATCTGCGAACGCAACAACATGCACAAGCTCTCAGTCTTCAGCATGTAATTATACGGCCGGTCAGGCCCCATAAAATCCGGCAGACGACATGACAGTCGACTCTCCCATGTTTGCGCTCTTCCCGCTTACTGTTTACCACAGGCACTCCTGCCTGTGCACCGTCTTCTCCTGAACAGGCAAGAATGACTGTTATACATACTATTCACATTCATCTGTGTTTATCAGTGGGAAATTCTTCCACATGGTGAGTGGCAAAAGGTAAAGTGGCATATAGCGAGGTCGTGGGTTGCGTGTCGAGCATAGCGAGTCATGCGGCCTGTGGCCGAAGCCTGCAGGTACGGAGCCCTGTGGTCCCGGGGCTGCCGTGGTACGACATGGGGTAGGGTGCGACCGCCGTAGCCTGTCGCGCCACTGCTTGAGACTTTCTCGCACTTTCGGTCGCCGGCAAAAACTTGACTTCAGCATTCAAATATGAGATGCTGAGATGAAGTCTGTTGGCATTGGTATGCCTATTACAGAAAAGGAGTGAGCATGAACTCAATCATACGCTTGATTCCAGCCGTTTTGCTGGCGGTTTTTATCACAACTTCGTTGCGGAGTGACGATGTTGACTGGCAGGGTGCCAACACCGTAGCTTTGGATGCTTATGCACGGATCAACTGGTATGATCAAGACGGTAGCGCCTGGGTCTGGAAACCCGGTTTCGATGCCAGCGTAGTTGAGCCTTTTGCGGTTGCCGCTAACTCTGTGGTCAATGGCCATTACCTCTGGAGCAACGGCTCTGTGCCCGGCCAGAATGATATCGCGCGTTTTATGTGGCCTAATGCAGGAGACTTTGCAGTGGTAGGCGGTATAAGACCTGTCGAAAGCCACATCACGCTCGATGGTGACTTTAGTCCGGCGGGAATCCATCATGTTGCTCACTCACATTACGTGACGGTAAGAGAC
>CAZMGQ010000189.1:4350-4932 GCA_964565855.1 uncultured Lentisphaerales bacterium
TAAGAGACTTTTATCTGGAAAAAAACCTGACACTCTCATCTCTCTATTGGAAGGCCGGCTGGACGACGGGAGCCAAGAGCAACCTGCGCGTTCAGGATGGCTATACCCTGACTCTGACGGGCGAAATTCCGTTTGTGTTTGAATATCACGGTGCAAACCGTCTGATATTGGCCGAGACTGCGACGCTGCGCTTCCATGCCGACAAACAGACGTTGGTACTGGATGATGGTTATAACAATGTATTAGGTGCCGCTGCCATGGGCGGAACCGGTACGGTTGAGTTCTCTTATCCCGAGGCCCAGATTACCCTGGCGGGAGTCGGTCGGCGGACGTTGAGTACTGAAAGCTACATTAACCATATCGGCGGGATACCTTTCCCCTCACTGGCCCTCGGTGCCCAGAAGCTGGTGATCCGCAGCGACCAGACCTGGCTCAACCCCCAACGTACCGGCTCGCTGGTCTTTCGAAGTGTGCGTACCGGGCAACCCCTTCTAATTTCTGCCGACGAGTCACGGCTGGACAACCTCGGAAATGTGCCCTTGGCCATTTACCTTGGCAGAAACCTGACGACACAGATTCCCG